>JALOTU010000040.1 GCA_025457725.1 Verrucomicrobiota bacterium | reverse complement strand
CGCTGGGTGACCAGGGTGCCGGTGCAGGCATCGATCGCACCCTGGAGACCAACCGCACCGGACAGCATGTAGTCGTCAACCGCCCGGCGGATGAGGGTGAGATAATCCAGAAAATACCGCCGCCCGGAAGCGTCCACCTCCGCTTCAGGCAGCGATTGGATGATTTCGCCTGCCTCCTTGCTGATGTCCGCCAGCTTATCGGGATCCACCATCGGTTCAGGATACCGCTCGGACAAAGCGTTGGAGCAGAATTCCAAGTTGGTCAAAAGGGTTTTCGGCACCCGCCGGACAAAGGTGTCGAACTCCGAATGAAAGGACAGATTCAGGAAGGCATCCTCCAGTTCCTCCCTCCATCCGAGATAGAGCTGCACATCCAGGTCATCGCAGCGGCGGACCAGATCGCTGACTTCCCCCGGGAGCCCATAGACCTTGCCGATCCGCTCCAGCACGGAAAAGTCACCGGTGCTTTCGGCCATGCGAAACACCTTTCTCCAGCCCATCAGCATGGGACGACTGCCCGACTCCTTCTGGTGTTTTTTGCAAAGGGCCAGGATCTGGTGCAGCCGGGCGGCTGGGTTATTCATCAACATCCGGGAGCATTCACGCAGTTTCTGCGCCAAACCGCCCCCGATCGACCCTCAGCAACGCCGGCACGGCGAGCGACACAAAAGGCTCCAATACAGGCTGTTGAGGCCTTCCACAGGAGGGTCCAGCACCCCCTCCCAGCGTGCCGGGCCGTGAAGCGTCCGGGTTACACCTCGTGGGGCGTCACAAAAGCGGACGACCAGAAACTCGTCCACTGGCTTCCGTCCACACGGTTGAAGAAACCGAGCTATTCAAAATCCAACTCGTAGCTATAAACGTCTCCGCGGTACTTGCTGTGAACCTTGAACTCACAGTGGTCAAACACCACTTGCATGCCCTTGTTCTCCGCAAGCACTTCGGCGGTGAAGCCGCTGATGCCGGTGCGACGCGCAATGCGCGCCAAATGCTTCAACATGAAGGTGCCGATGCCGTGGCGCTGCCAGTGGTCGGTGACGGTGAAGGCCACCTCCGCCTTGTTCGTCTTGGGATCCAGATAGTAGCTGCCCACGGCGATGATGTCCTCACCGTGCGCTTCCTTCAATACCCCCACGATGGTCACCTCGCTGCGATGATCAATGTAGACAAAATCCTCGATCTGACTGCGGGGCACGCGCTTGATGTGTCCCATAAACCGGTAAAACTTCGACTGCTCGGACAACTTGTAGAACAGATCCCGCATGGCAGGTTCGTCCGTCGGATGAATGGGCCGGAAAAGGACCTGGGTGCCGTCATGGAGCAGATGGGTAGTGCGCAGTTCCTTTGGCCCCACCACCAACTTGCCTTCCAGCTCGGCGAGCTCGGCGGAAAGGTACTTGGCCTCAATCGCCTCGCGCAACAGTTGCGCCCTGAATTTTGGATGCGCAATGCAGATCAAGGCCATGGCGCGCTCCTGAATGCTTTTCCCGTGCAGGTAGGCCACTCCATATTCCGTGACGACATAGTTCACGCCGGCACGCGTGGTGACCACGCCCGCACCCGAGCTGAGGTAAGTGACAATCCGGGAAACCGTACCCCCGACAGCAGTCGAAGGAATGGCGATGATCGCCTTGCCCCCGCGGGCCTTCGAGGCGCCCCGATTAAAATCCACCTGCCCTCCCACGCCGGAGAAGAACTTTGCACCAATGGAATCGGCACAGACCTGGCCGGTAAGATCAATTTCCAGGGCCACATTGATCGCCACCATCTTGTGCTGCTGGCTGATCACATGCGGATTGTTGACATACTCGGTGGGGTGAAACGCAAAGGTCGGGTTGTCGTCGATGAAATCGTAAAGTTTGCGTGTGCCAAGACAGAAACTGGCCACGACTTTGCCCTTGTCCATGGTCTTGCGTGCGCCGGTGACCACGCCCGCCTGAATCAAATCCACAATCCCATCGGAAATCATCTCGGTGTGGATCCCGAGATTCTTCTTGCCCTTGAGAAACCCCAACAGGGCCTGCGGAATCCGGCCAATGCCGACCTCGAGGGTCGATCCATCCTCGATGAGCGCCGCCAGGTTTTCCCCAATTTGACGCGTGTCCTCATCGACCTGCGGCTCGGGGATCTCGATGATGTCCTCCTCCACCGGGACCAGCCAGTCCACTTCGTGCACGTGCAGGAACGAGTCGCCGTGCGTGCGGGGCATGCGGGGATTGACCTGGGCGATGACCAGCGAGGCGTTCTCCGCCGCGGTTTTCACGATGTCCACCGAGACGCCCAGGCTGACCATACCCTGCGGGTCAGGTGGTGAGACCTGAATCAGGGCCGCATCCAGGGGAAGCTGCCCGGAGCTGAACAGTCGCGGCACATCCGACAAATGGATGGGAGTGTAATCGCCCAAACCCTCCTGAATGATCCCGCGCACGTTCTCAGCAATGAAGAAACTGTTGGTCCGGAAATACTGTGCGAGTTCGCGATGGGCATAGGGCGCCTCGCCGAAGGTCAGCAGGTGGATGATCTCGGTGTCAGGCAATTCATACGCGCGACGCGTCAGAGCGCGCACCAGTTCGAGCGGCTCGCCGCAACCGGTGCCAATGAAGATGCGCTGGCCGGGCTTGATATGGGCCACAGCCTGATCCGCGCTCAGGATGGTGGATCTGAACTTTTCCTTCCAGTCGCGGTCGTGAATGAAGTGGGCGGTGCTCATGTCAAAACGGAGGTTTTGGCGAGGGTCATGCGGGCATCGGCCACGTAGGCTTCCATGCCGACCTCGCCCACGATGAACGGGTTGATATCGAGTTCCATGATTTGGGGATAATCCGTGGCCAGCTGGCTGATGCGCTGCAGGGCGCTGGCAATGGCATCCAGATCCACCGGGGCCTGCCCGCGCGCGCCCTGCAACAGCGCATAAGACCGGGTGCCCTTCAACATCTGCATGGCCTCGTCGGCGGTGATCGGCGCCAGGTAGAACGTCACGTCCTTCATCACTTCCACAAAAATGCCGCCCAGACCAAACATCAGCATGGGACCGAATTGAGGGTCGCGCGTCATGCCTAGAATCACCTCGCGCCCCTTGGCGCCCATCTTCTCAACAAAGGCGCCGCGAATATGCGCGTTCGGGGCCCGGCGCTGCACGCGCAGCATCATCAAATCAAAGGCATCGCGCACCTGCTCGGCACTCGAGAGATTTACCCGCACGCCGCCAAAATCGGATTTGTGAATGATATCGGGAGAACTGATCTTGAGCACCACAGGATACCCGATGCGATCCGCGGCATCCACGGCTTCGCCGGCGGTCCGGGCCAGAAATCCATCCAGCACATTGAAATCGTAGGCGCGCAGAATCTCCTTGGCTTCGACTTCACCCATTTGTTGGATGTCGCTGCGCATCTGCCATTGAAGCACACGGTCCACCCGGCGGCGGTTGACCGGGAACCGGGTCACGACCCTGGGGGGACGCACACGCCAGGCGGCGTAGTCGCTCATGGCTTTGAAGGCCGCCACCGCACGCGTAGGTGCGGGGTAGTTTGGAATCCCCGCCTGCATCAGAAAATCCCGTGCTTCGGTGATTTCCTTCCCGCCCATGAAGGCGGTCAGCAATGGCTTCTTCCGGTTGTGCGTGGCGTGCAACTGTTTGGCCAGCTCCAGCGGGGCGGTCATGTTCTGCGGGGTGACCACTACCAGGATGCCGTCGATGTTCTCATCGTCCTGGATCAGCTTCAAAGTGTTGATATAGCGATCCGGCTCGGCATCGCCGATCACGTCGATGGGATTTCCCGTGGCGGCGGTGGGCGGCAGCACCTTGCTCAATTTCTCCCGGGTGGCATCCTTGGGCGGCAACAGCCGCAGGCCCGAAAGTTCCGCGGCATCGGCGGCCATGATGCCGGGTCCACCGGCATTGGTGACAATCGCCAGCCGGTTGCCGGCGGGCAGCGGTTGGGTGGCGAAGGCCAAGGCGTAATCGAAAAGGGCTTCAAAATGCTCAGCCCGGATCACACCCGATCGCTTGAACGCCGCCCAATAGGCCATATCGGCTCCCGCCAGACTGCCCGTGTGCGAGGAAGCGGCCTTGGCGCCGGCCTGGGTCACCCCCACCTTCAACACAACAACCGGTTTGACGGAAGCGATCTCCTCGGCCACTTCCAGGAAGCGATCCCCCTCGGTGATGCTCTCGAGATAGGCAGCCACCACATTGGTGTCCTGGTCCGCCGCAAACGCCCGGAGAAAATCCACTTCGTTCAGGTCTGCCTTGTTGCCGAAGCTCACCACCTTGCTCAACCCGAGGCCACAGCTGGCCGCCCAATCGAGAATAGCCACGCACAATGCGCCGGATTGAGAAATGACCGAGATCTTCCCGGATGGTGGAAT
Source organism: Verrucomicrobiota bacterium (assembly GCA_025457725.1). Classification (GTDB taxonomy): domain Bacteria; phylum Verrucomicrobiota; class Verrucomicrobiia; order Limisphaerales; family DSYF01; genus JALOTU01. The sequence continues at coordinate 6,059 of JALOTU010000040.1, read as the reverse complement.
CGATGGCGCGAACGAGGCGTTCACGTTGGCGTGCATGTTCACCACACCCAGGCAATTGGGGCCGATGAAACGCAGTCCGCCGCGCTGGGCTTCGTTCACGACCAACTGCTCCAATTCTGACCCCGCCGGACCGGCCTCCTTGAAGCCCGCGGAAATCACGATCCCATATTTCACCCCGGCGCTGACGCACTCACTCATCACCGCAGGCACCACCTTGGAGGGGGTGATGATCACCGCCACGTCGACAGGTTGACCGATGGCGCCGATGTTGGGGTACGCCGGCAGACCGAGAATCGAATCCCGCTTGGGGTTGACCGGATAAACCTGGCCGGCAAAACCGATCCTTTGGAGATTCTCCACCACCGTGCGGCCCACCGCCCCCTGCTTCTCGGTGGCGCCAATCACGGCAATACTCCTGGGGTTGAACAGGCCGCTCAACGCCTCGGGAGATTCAGGCACTGCGTTATCGGCTGCATCGCCGCCGTTCTTGGAAGATGTCTTGTCCATTGATCTGGTAAAATCTCATCGGCCATTCGTCGAATCTACTTGCCCTCCCGCCGGACCCCCGATCGAAAGCCACCGCTAACCCCACGGTACCGGCAAGCGGAACAGGCGCCTGAAACCGCACCGTCAGCCAGCCTCCAGGTGCCGCATGCCTGCAGAGAATAAAATATTCTCAACGGCAGACTTACCGTGTTTTGGCCAAGGCTGGGCATTTCTTGCGACCTTGCACCGGTCCCTGTGGCATCCGCGAATCACCGCATGCCTTCCCCATGAAAAGTTGTTCACAATCGCTTGACGAATTGGGTTTCCGGGACGTTGCTGGACCAATTGTTCAGGGCAAGATGCGCGGGTAAACTGATCACCACTCAACCGCAAAACTCGTCATGCAAACCTCACAAATTGTCCAGCCGCTCCCCGTCCGTCCCAACGTTGTTGAGTTGGCCGCCCTGTTGGAGGACACGCAACTCGAATCCCTCCAACGCAGATCGCTCCAGCTCGCACTGCGCGAGAGCCTTTGCCGGACCCGCCACACTCCGCGGCGATCCGGACGCCGGATAAGCCGTCCAAGCCATGGCGCCAACGCCTGGGCGGAAGTTGCCTGACTCCGACCCTTGGATCAGCAGACCGTGACAGCGCCCCGATAACGACTGTCGGCCCAAGCGGGACTCAGCTTCTCAACAGTTGAGCGCGGTATTCCGTGGGGGACTGGCCGAGAATCTTCTTAAAGACGCGATTGAAGTGCGTGAGCGATTGGAACCCGACTTCAAAGGCGATTTCGCTGACTCGCAGGTTGGGATTGAGCAGCAGGTTCTTCGATTTCTCAATCCGCACCCTGGAAAGATAGTCGGTGAAGTTGATGCCCGTGTACTTCTTGAAGATCTTGCAGAAGTAAAAGGTGCTGGTATTGACCGCGCGCGCCACCTGCCCGAGCGAGATGTCGTCGGCTTGGTGCTGTTGGATGTATTCTTTTGCGCGACGAATGATGGGCGGCTCGCTGGATTCCTGCTGGAGCACCAGTTGATTGCTCAGAAGAGACAAATGCTGGGCAAAAATGCTCAGCAGGCGAACAACAGATTCATGACGCTTTTGAGGCACCACCCGCGTACTGAAGTAGGCCTTGCGCAGTTTGTCCTCGTCCTCGCAGATTCCCCACTGCTCGACTAACCGTTTGGCTTTCTCGAATTGGATTTCCGTGGGCGGCTTGCTAAAGACTTGACCGGTTTGCAGAAATCCCACAAGCCGGTCCCCCAGCTTCACAGGGATGGCGGTGTCGCATAATCCCACCGGGCAGATCACCGTGGCGGGCGCTTCGGCAGCCTTCTCCGCAAGCTGTTCCTGCACGGAGAGGCAAACCGCGCAGGCCTTGCTCTTGCCCGAAAGGATGTCACAGAACGGGCTTTCGTTGCGCTTCCCGTGGATCGGAAGCTGCCACGACTCAACCGGCCGCAGACTCACCGGCAAACCCGTCGCCTCGGTAAAGGCCTTTTCGTAATCCTGGTAAAGCTTGGAATTGACAAGGGCCTCAACCAAAGCCTTGGTGCCACTCTCATCAATCGTCCCGTTTTGCGGCCCAGTCTTGATCAAGACCCCCCGGCCATTCCTGCCAGCCACCGCTGCATTCGAATCCGCTTTGTGGGCTTTCAGTCCGCTCCCCGACCGCCCTCGAGGGTCTGTCGCGGACCGATTTTGACTGACAGATGTTGCCACCACGGAGACAAAATAGGAGCGGGATAGAAGCGAGTCAAACAATTAGATCAGACTCTTTCTGGGTTATTGGCCGCGTAAAACAGCTTATTATTGGGCAACCGCCAGACGGATTGGCCCCTCGCCGGGATGAAGGGATCGCGTCCGCCGCGCTAAATGATCCATGGAATGAAGCGTCGCGTGGCTGCCCGGTAGGCTGCGTAGCTGGGGAAGCGCCTCAGCAAACGCGCTTCCTCGTTGCGCGCTTTCAGGACCAGAAACAGCATCAAAACTCCGGACCCCATGATGGCGGGCACGCTCCGGCACCAGAGTCCCCAGGCCACCGCGAGAAGCATCACACTGGCATAGAGCGGGTGCCTGACCTGGCGATAGACGCCATGCCGCACCAACACGCTGCCAGGGCGAGGCTCAGGAAAGACGGTCCGATTTCGACCCAATGCATGGACTCCTGAAATACCCAACGCCGCACCGCCCACGGCAGCGACGATTGCAGGAACCCACTGCCAGGACCCGGCCCATTGGTCTGCCCACGTCAAGCCAAGAACCGCGCACCCCACCATCAGGACAAATTGTGCGACCACCCAAAAACCACCCAGACCAGTTCGGGGTGCATAATCGCTCATTGGCATTGCTCCTATGAAAGACAGATTACAGGAATAGCTGAGGGATGTTCGCTCATCCCACGAAAAAGACAATCGCTGCTGGTTGCGCTTCAGCCTTGCATCCGCGGAAACATTGTGAACTTATTATCATGTTGGCGGCTTATGGATGATTATCACGACTATTCCCAGCGATTCCTTCGCGGCCTTCGCAGTGTGCCCGGCTATGTGGAGTCGCTTTGTGACTCCTGCAAGGGCTCGTGCGGGGAACAGCCGGACGATCAATGCCTGATCAGCGCTTGGTGCGGCTACATTCAGGCTGCGTTTGAGAACCGTCATGATGCTGAAACAGCCGGTCGAAGGTGCGCGATGGCTCAAATGCAACACGCACAACCACATGAACTTGTCCGCATGCCCTGCCAGGAGGAGCCGTCGGGGGATCGCGACTAGGTGTTCACGAGCGGATCCTCCATGGACCACTCCCAGCTTGCAGCATATTCCTCAGGGTGTAGCTTATGAGTGCACCGACCGGGTGGCGCCGGACTGCACGGTCGATGAGTGAGAGCATCAAGAGATGTATGGTTTGGTATCCGGCAAGGAGCGGCTGCCAGCCGCTCCTTCTTTTCAGTCCGGGGGCCCTCTTCCGCATTTCGGCATTTCCAGTTGCGCGCCTGAACATCAAATGGCGTTCCGCCACAGAACCGTGACCGGCATCACCAAGAAGCCCCCAACCCCCTGGTGCTGGGTCCCCTCTCTCTATCTCGCGGAAGGGTTGCCTTACGTGATGGTCATGGCGGTATCGGTGATCCTCTACAAAGATCTTGGCGTTTCAAACGCCCAGATCGCGCTCTACACCAGCTGGCTTTACCTGCCATGGGTGATCAAACCCCTGTGGAGCCCGGTCGTGGAGTTGTTCAGGACGCGGCGACTCTGGATCTGGACGCTGCAACTGGTCCTCGGCGCGGCGTTTGCAGGCGTAGCCCTGTCGCTGCCCGGTGACGCGTTCTTGCGCTGGTCGCTGGTGCTGTTCTGGTTGGCCGCGTTCAGTGCCGCCACCCACGATGTGGCTGCCGACGGGTTCTACATGCTGGCTCTCAATGAGCGGCAACAGTCCTTTTTCGTCGGCATCCGCAGCACCTTCTACCGCCTGGCGAACATCACGGGCCAGGGATTGCTGGTCATGCTGGCTGGCAGGCTTCAGGAACAGACCGGCAATGTCCGACTGGGATGGCAGCTGGCCCTGGGTGCGCTGGGGTTGTGTCTGCTCGCGGCAGGCAGTTATCATGCATTGATTCTGCCCCGGCCCCAAGGAGACCAAGCCGCGGGAGCAAGTCCAGGACAGCACTTCATCGAAGGCTTTCTGAATACCCTGGTTTCCTTTTTTCAGAAGCCTCGAATCATTACCCTGCTTCTCTTCCTGCTCTTCTACCGATTTGCCGAGGCGCAACTGGTCAAGCTCGCCGCCCCCTTTCTGATGGATGCCCGGGAGAGGGGGGGGCTGGGTCTCACCACCGAACAGGTTGGATTCGTGTATGGGACGGTCGGAATTGCAGCGTTGACTGTGGGCGGCCTGCTGGGAGGGATTCTGGTGTCGCGACACGGCCTGAAACGCTGGCTCTGGCCAATGGCGCTGCTGATGAACGTTCCAAACCTGGCCTACGTGAGCTTCGCCCTACTGAAGCCGGTTTCCCTGACCTGGATCTGCATCGGGGTGGCCTGGGAACAGTTTGGTTACGGGTTCGGTTTCACGGCATTCCTGATGTACATGATCCGCATTGCCCGCGGACCCAATCCCACGGCGCATTACGCCATATGCACCGGCTTCATGGCACTGGGCATGATGCTGCCGGGCATGATCAGTGGCACGGTGCAGGAATGGCTGGGATACAAGACGTTCTTCATCTGGATCATGCTGGCAACACTACCCAGCTTCGCGGTGTGCTTCTGGATCCCGCTGGAACCGGACTTTGGCAGACGCACGGTGCCAGGGTGAGTGCCAGGGCGAACACATCCAATGAGTCCGTGTTTTCAGGGTGGCGCCGGTTTTCAACCATCCTGGGGACAGGGCGGCATCAGCGCGGGTTCAATCTGCCGGCGGGAAAGCCGGCGATCCCTCTCGGATTGAGCCGCGTGTACCTTGGGGTGAGAGTTCTCAGACATTGCTGATCTGCCTCCCGTCTTGCTAGTCTTTGCCCAATGCGGATTCCTCCGGCGCCAATGCTACTCGCAACTGCGGTCTGGCTGCTTGTCGCCACCCACCCCATCGCCGCCCGGGAAGCGGTGGACACCGCGTCACTCCACCCAGGGATTACAAACCTGCTTCAGCCCGGCTACCTCGAGGGACGCCTCGCCACCTACAGCAACCAAACCGGTCTCGCCGCCGCTGAAGTCCAGGAGTTGCTCAAGGTCGGACAGCAATGCCTGGCGCTCCGCGGCGACCTGATCCGGCTCGACTCGGAGCGCCAGGCATTCTTGGCCACGACGCAGTCCGCCTCCAACCGGTTGGTTGAGCTGAACCTTCGTCTGAAGGAACGGGTCTCGGAAGCCGGGATTGATCTTCCCCCGGACGCCTCCGTTAGTGTGATCAAGCAGAAAGCCGCGGAGATTGAGGCGGACCTTGCCGTTGCCCGGGCCGAACTGGACCGGCTGGATTTGGAGCCGAAACGGCGGGCCGACCGTCGGATCAAGATTGCCGGCCTGCTGGCCGATTCCCGTCGGGACAGCGGCGAACTCGATGACGCTCCCGAGCAAGGCGTCGACTCGCCGGATGCGGAACCACTCAAACAAGCCCTTGCGATTCGGCGCGCACTGCAAACGGAACTGAACCTTCAAACTGTCCGCAACCTCAACCTCGAACTCGCAAGCTTTGAGGCGACCACAGACCTGGTCACCGCCCAGCAAGCCTTGGCGCGCCGCAAGGTGGCCTTCCTGGACAAGCAGTTGACCCGGGTCAAGGATGCCCTCAACCGGGGGCGCCAACAGGAATCCGCCCGCGCGGCGCTGGAGGCCGAACGCGCTCAACAAAGGGCCGACGCGCTCAATCTCCCCACGGTCACGGCACTGGCAGAAACCAACAAGGAGCTGGCACAAGTCAGGGTGTCCGTCGCCAAACTCATGGCGGAAACCTCGAGGCAGCTGGATGAAGCGGAGCAACAGTGGCGCCTCCTCCACTCCAACCACGAGAGCATCCGCCAGTTGGTCCAAATCGCCAAGGAAAGCGGGGTCGCCCAGGATACCGCGATCGGCCTGGCC
>JALOTU010000415.1 GCA_025457725.1 Verrucomicrobiota bacterium | reverse complement strand
GTGCGGCCCACGAAGGATTCGGCCACCCGCACCGCCACCTCATGCTGCACGGCCATGGTCTGTTCCCGGCGCCGCTGCCGTTCCGCCTCGGGCACCTGGCCGCCCATCGCGCCGGCCCGGGTGCCGTCCTCCCGGGAATAGGCGAACACCCCCAGGCGCTCAAACCGGGTGACACGGATGAAATCCAGCAACGATTCAAAACTGCCCCGTGTCTCGCCCGGAAACCCGACGATGAACGTGGTGCGCAACGCAATCCCGGGAACGCCGGCGCGGATCCTTTGCAGCAGGGACTCGATGTAGTCGCGCGATGTCTCCCGCCGCATGCGCTCGAGCATGTTGTCGTGGATGTGCTGGAGGGGGATGTCCACGTAGCGCGCCACCTTGCGGCACGCGGCGATGGTCTGGATCAGTTCGTCCGTCCAGTGCGCCGGATGGGTGTAGAGGATCCGGATCCAGAACTCGCCGCGCAGCGCGTTCAGCTCGCGCAGCAGCGTGCACAGGGTCGTGGAATCCGCGGGGAGGGAGCGGGCCGCCGCGCCAAATCTCTCCGGCGAGGAAATGGCGCGGGTGTGGTTCGGACGCAGATCCAGCCCGTAATAGGTGGAGTCCTGCGAGATCAGGTTGATTTCCCTGACGCCATCCTGGAGCAGCTGCTTCACCTCGTTCACCACGTCGGATTGCGTTCGGCTGCGATGCGTGCCCCGCATGCGCGGAATGATGCAGAAGCTGCAGGGATGATTGCAGCCCTCGGCAATCTTCACGTAGGCGAAGTGCCGGGGCGTGAGGCGAAAGCGCGGGGTCTGGTAGTCGGGGATGTAAGTGGGCCGGGCCTCCACCTGCACCCGGCAATCACTTTCCTCCTCCGCGTGCTTCTTCGGACCGAGGGAGGCGCTGTTGCCCGGTGCGTGTTGCGTCAAGCGGGTGACGGGGGTCTTTGTCTGTCCGAACTTCTCCGTGCCCCGCAGCACCGTTTGCGGATCATGCCTGTCCGGAGCGATGTCCCGGTCCAGTTCCGCCAGCCGGGCGGTCACCTTCTGCTTTCGTTGACGGACGCCGGCGTTCGGGTTGGCGACTTTCTCCCGCCTCCGTTCCCGCGCCTGGCGCACGATGCTGCCCACCTGCGCCACCTGATCGATGCCCATGAAGGCGTCCACCTCGGGAAACAACTCGGGCAGCTGGTCGCGAAACCTTTGGCTCAGGCAGCCGGACACCACCAATCCCTGCCCGCGATTCTGCGCCTCGCGCACCTCGGCGGATTCCAGGATGGTGTCCACGCTTTCCTCCTGGGCGGCGTCGATGAAGGAACAGGTGTTCACGATCACCACATCCGCCTTGCCGGCGTCGTTGGTGATCTCGATGCCGTCGGCCAGCAGCGCGCCCAGCATGATCTCGGCATCCACGAGATTCTTGGCGCAGCCAAGGGAGATCATGCCGACCCGCAACGATTGGGAGGGGGTCTTCAAACGGTTATTCCCACTCGATGGTTCCGGGCGGCTTGCTGGTGATGTCGAACACGCAGCGGTTCACGCCCTTGACCTCGTTGATGATGCGGTTGGAGAGTCGCTCGAGCAGCTCGTAGGGCAGCTTGACCCAGTCGGCGGTCATGCCGTCCTGCGATTCCACGGCGCGCACGGCGATGGTGTAGTCGTAGGTGCGCTCGTCCCCCATCACGCCGACGCTTTTGCACGGCAGCAGCACGGCGAAGCTCTGCCAGAGTTTGTAATACCAGTCGCTGGACTTCATCTCCTCCACCACGATGGCGTCCGCCTGCCGCAGGATGCCCAGCTTCTTGGGGGTCAGCTCGCCCAGACACCGGACGGCGAGGCCCGGACCGGGGAACGGCTGGCGATACACAATCTCCGGGGGCAGTCCCAGTTCGAGCCCCAGCACGCGGACCTCGTCCTTGAACAGGCAGCGCAGGGGTTCGACCAGCCTGAACTTCATTCCTTTGGGCAGTCCGCCCACGTTGTGATGACTCTTGATCAGCGCCGCCGGGTTGCCGCTGATGGGAATGGACTCGATGACGTCGGGGTAAAGCGTGCCCTGGGCGAGGAAATCCGCCTTGCCCGCCCGCCGGGTGGCGGCCTGGAAGACCTGGATGAACGCCTTGCCGATGACCTTGCGCTTGCGTTCGGGGTCGGTGACGCCCTTCAGGCGTTTGAGAAACAGCCGGGTGGCATCCTCATACTGCAGCTTCACGCGGAAGTTTTTTACAAACACTGTTCGCACCACCTCGGCCTCGCGGGCGCGCAACAGTCCGTTGTTCACGAAGATGCAGGTGAGCTGGGCGCCGATGGCCCGATGCAGCAGCGCGGCGGCCACGCTGGAATCCACGCCCCCGCTCAGGCCCAGGATCACGTGCCCCTTGCCCACCTGGGCGCGGATGTCCTCCACGGCCTGGTCGATGTAGTTGCGCATCGTCCAGCCCTTGCCGCAGCCGCAGATCTTGTGGACGAAATTGGACAGGATTTCCCGTCCCCGCGGCGTGTGCGCGACCTCGGGATGAAACTGAAAGCCGAAGAACTGCTTGTCGCGATGTTCGATCACGGCGAAATCCGAGTTGTCGCTCGCGGCGACCACGGCGAACCCCTTGGGCAGCCGCGTGAGTTTGTCGCCGTGCGAGTTCCAGACCTGCAGGCTGGCGGGCAGGCCGTCGAACAGGCTGCAGCTCTTGTCCAGCACCCGCAAGGTGCCCTTGCCGTATTCGCGTTTCTGGCCGCGCTCCACCTTGCCCCCAAGATAATGAGCGAGCAGCTGCACGCCGAAGCAGATGCCCAGCACCGGAACGTCCAGCTTGAAGATCCCCTTGTCGGGCAGCGGGGCGTCCTGGGCATACACGCTCGAGGGTCCGCCGGAAAGGATCAGGCCCGAAGGCTTGAGGGCGGCGATTTCCCGGGCGGGCGTGTTGTAGGGCAGAATCACGGAATACACATTGCACTCGCGAATCCGCCGCGCGATCACCTGCGTGTACTGCGATCCAAAATCGAGAATGACGATCTGTTCGGTCATGTTAAAAACGGAGAGTTTGTACAGCGCCGGGCGGTTGGCCAGAGAAAACGATGCGGCCGCCACCCGACCGGA
>JALOTU010000414.1 GCA_025457725.1 Verrucomicrobiota bacterium | reverse complement strand
GACCGTCGGGCTGGCCAACCGGCTCCTGGCCGAGCGCACTCACCCGCAATGCGATGTCTTCTGGGGCAACGAGGAAATGCGCACGCGACAGCTTGCGGCGCTGAACGTGTGGCGGGCCACCAACGGGGTCGCGTCCTTTGGCGCACGGCGACGGTGCCTGGTGATCAACACGAACCTCGTGACCGGACAGGACCTGCCCCGGTCGTTGCTTGAGCTGACCAATGCGGCGTGGCGCGGTCGTCTGGCCATCGCGTTTCCCCAGTTCGGCACCACCGCCACCCACTTTCATGTCCTGCGCCAGCGCTGGGGCGACGAACCCTGGCGGCAATGGTGTCGCGGCCTGGTCGCCAACGATGCCCGGGTGCTCGACGGCAATTCCACAGTCGTGAAGATGGTCGGACGCGGCGAGGCGGAGTTGGGGTTGACGGATACCGATGATGTGGCGGCGGGACAACGGGAGGGCCTGCCGGTGGCGACGGGACCGGACCTGCCCGAGACCCGCCTGTTCATCCCCAACACCGTCGGCCTCGTGCGCGGCGCGCCCCATCCGGAAAACGCCCGGAAGCTCGCCGACTACCTGCAGCGTCCCGGGACGGTGGAGCGGCTGGTCGAAGCCGGTGCCCTCCAGTACCCCGCGGTTCCCCCGCTGGATCCGTCCGGGTTGCAGCCCGACTGGGAGAGTTTGCTGGCCGAACTGGACTCAACCACGGAAGAGCTGAACGAGATATTTCTGCGATGACCACCCCGATTCCCATCCCGGCCGACGCGGCACCGACAGCACACCTCGGATGAACTGGGCGCTTCTCCAGAACACGCTGTGGGTGGGTGGGGGCGCGACGCTCATGGCGATGACGCTCGGGTTCATGGCGGCCCTGGCGTTGTCGATGTGGCCGCGTTGCCTGCGCAACGCGCTGCTTGGGGGCGCCATCATCACCCTCGCCCTGCCTCCCTTTCTGGTCACCAACACGTGGATGCATTATCTCGGCGAGACGGGCGCGTGGCATGACTGGTTTCCGATCCATTTGTTTTCGCCCGCCGGCGCGATCCTGATCCTCGCGCTTTGGCTGTGGCCGGTGACGGCGATGGCGGTCTGGAGTGCGTGGCAGCGACTGGAACCCGCGCATCTGGAGGCGGAGCCGGACCTGCGCGGCTTCGCGCTGCTCCGGTTTCTATTGGTGCCACTGGCGCGCGGTCCGCTGGCCGTGGCTGGATTGATCACCTTCGCGTTGGCCGCAAACAACCTCACCATTCCCGCTTTGTTGCAGGTGAACGTGTACCCGGCCGAAGTCTGGTTGAGTTTCAGCTCCACGTTTTGGGTCACGGCGGAGGGAGCATTGGATTGGACCAAGGCAGCCTCTTTGAGCTGGCCGCTGGTTCTGCTGCCGCTGGCCATTTTGCTTTTCCTGCGTCGACGGGCGTTTCCGTGGCCGTCCATCCGGGGGGGCACGCCAGCCAGACTTTTCCGCAGGGCGCTGGGAGTGCCATGGACGGCGGCGACGCTTGCCGGGGTGGTGGTGCTCCTGGCTCTTTCACCGGGCCTTCCTCTCTGGCAAATCACAGGGAGCGCGCAATCGTGGAGCCAGTTGCCCGGCGCCGTAGCCGCCGGCAAAGGTGCGATGCTCAATTCAGTGGGGATCGCCGCCCTGGTCGCCTCGGCATGCGTGGCGCTGGCGCTGGCGAACGTGCTTCCGGGGCAACGGCGATCGACCGCCAGCTGGAACGGCAACGCTTTGGGCACGTTGCTGTGGCTGCCGTTTCTGGTGCCGGGGGTGTTGATCGGGATTGCGCTGATTCAATGGCTCAACCGGCCGGGATTGGACTGGCTCTATCAATCGCTGGGGGTGGTGGTTATCGGATTGGCCGTGCGTTATCTCGCCGTCGGCTGGAGCATCGCGCGACACGCGATACGTTCCACGGATCCCGACCTCGCCGATGCGGCGCGGCTGGAGGGCGCCTCCCGCTGGCAGTTGTTCCGTCATGTGCTCTGGCCGCAGATCGCTCCGCAACTGGCGGCGGCGTGGGGCATCGTGTTCCTGCTGTGCCTCTGGGATGTGGAAACACTCGTGCTGATCATTCCACCCGGCGGCGAGACGGTGGCGTTGCGCGTCTTCAACCTGCTGCATTACGGCCACACGGCGCACGTGAACGCATTGTGCCTGGTGTTGATCGGGTTGGCGGTGATGCCGCTGCTTGTCTGGGCCGTCGGGAGGAGGCTCCACCGGGCGTGTCGCGTGTGGCGTGTTGCGGGGGTGCTTGGGCTTGCGTTGCCGCTGGTGGCGGGGGGATGCGCCCCCGGGCTGGCCTCCAACGAAGCGCGCGTGGACAGCACGATCTTCGACCGCGTGCGGATCATCGCCACCCGCGGCGTGGCGCCGGGCCAGGTGAACAAGCCGCGCTCGGTGACGGTCGATCACGACGACAATCTCTACGTGCTGGATTTCACCGGGCGCGTGCAGAAGTTCTCGCCGCAGGGCGACTTCCTCCTGTTCTGGCAGATGCCGGAAACCAAGCAGGGCAATCCCAAGGGGCTGTCCGTGGATCGCGCGGGAAACATCATCGTGGTGGAACCGCACTACTCGCGGGTGAACCTGTTCACGCCCGGAGGCGAGCGGCTCATGCAATGGGGCACGAAGGGAACCAATGACGGGGAGTTCTCGTTCCCACGCGCGGCCGCGGTGAATTCACTGAATGAATGGTGGGTCAGCGAGTTCGGTGTGGTGGACCGGGTGCAGAAGTTCTCCTTTGAGCCCGGGGAATCCCCCCGCCTGCAGCTCCTCGCCGCCTATGGCCGGGCGGGCAGCGGCCCCGGCGAGTTCAATCGCGCGGAAGGTCTGTTCGTGGACGCGCAGGACCGCTTGCGGGTGGCCGATGCGGTGAATCATCGGGTCCAGGTCCTCGATGCCGGAGGACATTTCCTGCGGGAATACGGCCGCGCGGGAAATGCTGCGGGGCCGACGGAAGGGAATTTGTCTGCGAATTCGGGAACAGCCGGATCCAGATCTTCGATCCGGAAGGCCGCTCCCTGGAGATTCTGGGCGGACCAGGCGCGGCACCGGGCTTCTTCAACAATCCTTGGGGCGTGGCGCTCGATTCCCAAGGAAACCTCTACGTGGCCGATTCACAGAATCATCGCGTGCAAAAGTTCCTGCGAAAGGCGGAACGCAGAGCGCAGAATGCAAAGGTGAAGCCGCAGGAGTCCGCAAGCGGGTATGCACCATCCGGGTCGGATTCGTCCTCGGACCCCGTGTCCCCCAATCCACAATCCGCAATCCGCAATTTCCTGCTGCTGCTCGTGCCGACACTGGCCTGGGTGGGTTGGCTGGCGTGGAAATCGGATGTGCAGCTCAGCCCGTGGCGGCGTTGGGTTTCGGGGATTCTGCGTGTCGCGGTGCTCCTGCTGGTGGTGCTGGCCCTGGCGGGATGGCAGTGGATGCGTCCCATCGAGGGCATGAACGTGTTCTTCCTGCTCGACCGGTCGGACAGCATCCCCGAGGAGCAACAGGCGCAGGCGCTGGCAACCGTGACGGCACTTTCCAAGGGCAAGGAAAAGGTGGACAAGGGCGGGGTGATCGTGTTCGGCACGGACGCCGCCATCGAGTTCACCCCCAACTCCGCCGTGGCGCTCGAAAAGGTGCTGGCGGTGGTGGACACCGAACGAACGGATCTGAGCGCCGCCATCCGACTGGGCACCGCCGGTTTCCCCGAGATGGGCCAGAAGCGACTGGTGATCTTCTCGGACGGCAACGAGAACATCGGCGACGCGCTGGCGGCGGTGCGCGCCGCGAAACCCCTGGGCGTGACGGTCGATGTCTGGCCGCTCGGGGTGCGGCGGGCCAACGACATCGCCGTGCAGAAGCTGGGCATTCCGCAGAGCCTCAAAAAGGGCGCGGTGTTCGAGTCCAAGATCTTCGTCCAGGCCGACCATCCCACCCCCGCCACCATCCGGCTGTATCGCAACGACGTCTACCTGGGGGAGCAACAGGTCAACCTCGACCAGGGCAAGAACCTGCTGACTTTCCCGCAAAAGCTCGAGGAGCCGGGCTTCTACAATTACGACGTGCGTGTCGAGGCGCGGAGCGATGTGATCCCGCAGAACAATCGGGCCACCGGATTCACCTTCGTGCGGGGCGATCCCCGGGCGCTGGTGATCTCCAGCGATCAGCAGGAGGATGGCACCCTGGTGCAGGCGTTGCGCAGCGCCAAGCTGGACGTAACCCTCATTGGGGCGAACGAGTTTCCCGCGTCGCTGGCCGAGCTTCAGAGCTACGACGTGATCTTCCTGTGCAACCTGTCCTCGGGGGATCTGGGCCTGGCCAATCAGAAGTTGCTCGACAGCGCGGTGCTGGACTTTGGCGTCGGGGTGGTGTGCATCGGCGGCGACAATTCCTACACGGCAGGCGGCTACCGGGGCACGCCCCTGGAGACGATGCTGCCTCTGAGCATGGAGTTGGAAAGCAAGAAGGTGCTGCCCAGCGGTGCGGTGGTGCTGGTGATGCACGGGATGGAATTCATGAACGGCAACCAGATCGCGCGGGATTGCGCCCTGGGCGTCTTGGGCGCGCTCGGACCCCAGGATGAGCTCGGCGTGGTGCTCTGGGACGGCACCGAACGCTGGCTGTTCCCCCTCGAGAAGGTCGGCGACAAGAAGGCCGCCGGACGCGCCATCGCCGGGATGAACCAGGGCGACCTCGGAAGCTTCCAGGGCGTCATGACGCAGGCGTACGAGGCGCTCAAGAAATCCCGGGCCAACCTCAAACACATCATCGTGTTCAGCGACGGCGATCCGGGTCCGCCCTCCGACGCCTTGATGAGCGACATCGTCAAGGCGCGCATCACCGCCAGCAGCGTGCTGATCGCGGGCCACGCCGGACCTGAGATCATGATCCGGATCGCCGACCAGGGCCGTGGCCGGTTTTACAACGTCACGAGCGCCGAGGAGCTCCCGCAGATCTTCCTCAAGGAAACCGCCGTGATCCTCAAATCCGCGATCTACGAGGAGCCCTTCAAACCGCAATTGCGTCCCCTGATGGCGCACTGGCAGCGCGGACTGGGACGCGTGGTGGCCTTCACCTCGGACGCCAAGCCGCGTTGGGCCAAGAGCTGGCTGGCGTGGGAGCGTTATCAACAGTTCTGGGTGCAGGTGGCGCAATGGAGCCTGCGCCGGCTCGAGAACGCGGAGTTCTCCACGGACGTCTCGCTGGAGAACGGCGAGGGCGTGATCAGCGTGGACGCGCTCGATGCCGGGGGCAATTACCGCAATTTCCTGCAAATGGCCGCCACCGTGGTGAGCCCGAAAGGAGAACGCCAGACCGTGGCGCTGCGTCAAAGCGGACCCGGCCGCTACGAGGCGGTCTTCCCCACCCGCGAACCCGGCACCTACGCGGTGAATGTGATGGAAGTGGAAAACGGCAAGGTGGTGGCACAACAAACGGCGGGGGCCAGCATCAACTATTCGCCGGAGTTCGCCTCGTCCGAGCCGAACCAACATCTGTTGCGGCTCCTGGCGGACACAGGGGGGGGACGGGTGCTGGACCCCTACAATCCCGGCGACAACCCTTACCAACT
>JALOTU010000413.1 GCA_025457725.1 Verrucomicrobiota bacterium | reverse complement strand
GAGCTTGGACTGGACCGACGCATCCTGCCAGAACCCGACCACCACCTTGCGGTTCTTGCGAAGACGGGTCCAGATGAACCCATGCTCGCGGTCGCCGTGCGCCGCCTGGTTCATGTTCATGAAATCCATGTCAATCGTGGCCCAAGGGATGTCGCGATTGTACTGGGTATGCAGATGGGCCACGGGCTTGCGCAGCTGCGTGAGCCCGTTGATCCACATCTTGGATGGCGAGAAGGTGTGGCACCAAGTGACGAGCCCGATGCATCGGGCGGTGTTGTTGGCGCGTTGACAAAGATCGGTGATCGCGTCGGGTGAGACCATCACCGGCTTGAACACCACCTTGACCGGGATGGATTTGGACGCGTTCAGGCCCTGGGCGATTTCCTGTGAATGCCGGGCCACCTGCTTCAGGGTTTCCGGACCGTAGAGATGCTGGCTGCCGGTGACGAACCAGACTTCCAACTGTTTGAGTTTGATCATGTGGTTGTTGATGTTTTTGAAAGGTCGTGAGGAATCGGTATTCGTATGGGTTGGAGATGTCAGCCTGCGGCATGACCACCCGATCCAACCCCACCGCAACCATGCCCGCCGTGTGATGCCGGGGAGCGAAGACGCAGCTGATTTTGCCAAACCGCTCCCAGAGGGATCCGCCGGAAATCGATTCGGCCAACCGCGCGTGGACACATTCCGGCAGGTCATTGAGGAGCCCCGTGATGACGACCTTCCGGATTCCCATGACGTTGAGCGCCCCGGCGATGACCGTGCCCGCCCCGTGAAGGGTGTCGGCCAACCAGGGCGGCACACCCTGCGCATGGATGTGACGGGCCAGCCCGGCCAAATCTACTTCCCGCTGCGCGAACGATTCAGAGAAACTCTCGAGCAACCCGCGCCGCGAGATCATGGTCTCCAGGCAACCCACCGCGCCGCATCCGCAGGTTCGGTCGGAACCCTGCACCTGGGTGTGGCCCAGCTCCCCGCTCATCGGCAGTTGCGTGGCATAGGGCATTCCCCCCACAACCGCGGCAGCGCCGACGCCCTCGCCGATGTCCACCGCCAGGAAATCCTCGCCGGAAGTGTCGAAGGTCTTGTGCCCCAGGGCGAGCGAGCGAAGTTCCTGAACCACCACCACCGGGATGTGCCACACATCGTGGAACGATGCCGGGAGCGATACACCTTCCGTCCAGTGCAGATTCGGGGAGAACAACACGTTGCCGGCCGCCTCATCCACAATGCCGGGGACACACAGGATGATCCCCAGCAGGTCCCGGGTGATCAACTCTCCCTTCGCCCGTTTGACCAGCACACGCCAGGCGTTCAGGCTCGATGGCGTCGGCACAATCCAATCCCAGTGATCCCGCGGCTGAGGATGAACCGGCAGCAGCGAGAACCGCGTCTCGCGAACGTCCATGTGAACCCCAATGAACCGGGGCCGGGTGTTGTTCAGTCGCAACGCCCTGCCAGGACGACCGGCCCGCGCTCGTGCAGGTCCAACGGCACCGCCCGTTGCCTCCTCCTCGGAAGCGTTGAACTCTTCAATGATTCCCTGCTCGATGAGATGATCCACGATCTTGCCCACCGTGGGCTGGCTGAGCTTGGTGGCCTTCGCCAAACCAGCCCGGGACGCCTGCCCAAGCCCCTGCAACGAAGCCAGCAACACCCGCTTGTTCAGCTGCCCCATCTTGGAGGGAACGAGGATCACACGGGTAATTAATTAAGGTTCCGAATTAATGTCCAGCGTGTTTTTTTAGGGGAGAATCCTGGTGTGATGATTAGGGACGGGCGATGCCGTCAAAGGCAGGGCTGGGCGCGCTGCGCCGGCCTCGACCGCGTCCAGCGGTCGGAAAGAAGGCCAGACGTCGCACCCTCACCGTCATTCGTTCCGCGCCTGTTTCGGCGCGGGGACGGCACGCAGGCCGTCCCTACCTCACACACACCCGATCACGTTCGCGCGGTCCGGAGGTGGGGCGGTGCTGCCGCACCGCCCCGACCGCGTCCAGCGGTCGGAACGAAGGCCAAACATCGCACGCTCACCGTCATTCGTTCCGCGCCTGCTACGGCCCGGGGACGGCACGCAGGCCGTCCCTGCCTCACACATCGCATGGACCCGGCTCAGCGGCCCTGGGCCAGGATCTGGTCGGTGATGGCCTGGACCAGCTTTTCCGCCTCGGGATCCGCGCCCGGACCGGTGGCGGCCTGGGGAGCCGGCACGGCGCAGGACACACCGGGGCGCCAGTCGCCGCTGTCGCAGAGTTCGCATTCCTTCATCCCGTAGCGGGGATCCACAAAGCCGAGGCTCTGCTTGATGTTGAGCAGCTCCTTCATCTGCGGTCCCGTGAAGGTGTTGATCGGTTTGCCGAGCTGTCCGGCCACCACGATGGTGCGGCAGTAAGCCTCGATGATCTCCATGCGCCAGTAGGCTTCCTCAAGGTTGTTGTGGCTCCACGTCACGACGCCGTGATTGGCCATGAGGATGGTGTTGTATTGATCGGTCAGGTCGGCGACGAGCTTGCCCATCTCCGGCGAGCCCGGGGTGCGATACGGCGCCACGCCGACCGCGCAGAACACCTCGTACTCCGGCAGCATGCACGTGGGCGGTGCGATGCCGGCGACCGCGAACGCCGTGGCGTAGGGCGGATGGCAATGGCAGGTGGCGACCGCCTTGGGCTGGCGCTTCATCATCTGGAGGTGCATCAGGATTTCGCTGGTGCGCTTCCTGGTGCCAAGCAGTTGATTGCCCTCGAAATCCACCAGGCACATATCCTCCGGCTTGAGCGATCCCTTGCTGACCAGTGTCGGCGTGCAGATGGCGATATCCTCGCCCACGCGGATGGCCATGTTCCCGCCGTTTCCGTCCACGTAAGCGCGCGTCCACAGCCGCTGGCCCATCTGGCAAATCTGTTCCTTGAGATCCTGCGCGTAGGCCGAATCGAAGAACGCCTCCAGTTCCGCCTTCGGCGACTTCGAGTTCAGGGGCCGGCCGGGCGCCGCGGGCTTGGCTGCCGGAGCGCTGGCGGCCACCGGGCCACCGGTTGAGGCGGCCTTGTTCTCCAGCTCCCGGATGGTGTCGCGCGCGGACGGCGTGATGATCGCGTCGTTGGGAATCGAGCTCAGCGATCCGCCGCTGCGGATCAATTCCTCCACGTCCCTGGCTGTGATGACTTTGCTCATGACTTGAATGGGTTGTAAAAAATCTCGTCCACCAGCGCCGCGTTGATGGCATCAATCGGCGGACTCTTTTCAAAGGGCTGTGCCGCTTCCCGGCCTTCCACATACCCGATTGTCTGGCCCACCCCGGCTCCCAGCGCATCATAGACGACCAGGCTCGGATCCCGGCTCAAGCCCGCGGGCGTTTCGCTGCCGTGCTGGTAATGTTCCCGCGTGAACGGGCTCACGATCAGGTAGCGCCCGCCTTCCAGCTGCGGATCGAGCCGGCTGAACGTCACCCGTCCAATGACGGCGCCCAGCTTCATACCGGCACCCCCGGTTCCTTTTCGTCCACCACCGCGATCACCAGCCAGCGCGCCGGGCTCTTGGGATCCCCCACCGCCTTGCGGGCGGCCAGGCCGTCCGAGGAGATCACCACGCGCTGGTGCATGCCCGCGCCATGCGCGTCGATGGCCACCTGCGGGGCGCCCTCG
>JALOTU010000412.1 GCA_025457725.1 Verrucomicrobiota bacterium | reverse complement strand
TGAGACCGGAGTATGCGCCGATGTCGTGGTACGGGCCCTGCGGCAAAGCCTGGGCCTGGATCTGCAGAAGTTGGTCCATGACGATATGAAGCGTAACTTTTCGCGATACCCGCAAAACTGGGGCCTCAAAGCGCCCGACAAGAATATCGACCATCGGCGCGTGCCCAATCTGCAAACCTTTTTCAAGCGGAGCGGATGGGACCTCCCGATTTCCAAAGCACCCCAGGACTATCGGCCGGGCGACCTCGTGGCCTGCATCGTGCCTCCGCACCTGCCGCATATCATGGTGGTGAGCGAACGTGCCAACCCGTCGGGACAGCCTTTGGTCATCCACAACATCGGTGCGGGCACACAAGAGGAGGACCGATTGTTCGCCTTCCAGATCACAGGCCACTACCGAATCAGAAGAATCGAATCGGGTCGCCGGGAGGATTGCCCTCCCGGCTCCCACACCACCTGACATGCGGGTCCGCATCAGGCGGTTCCGGTCAGATTAGCGGCGGCAGGATCGAACTTCGGATTCTGCTTGCCGTAATGCATCTCGACCCACTGTCGCGTTAGGTTTGGCACGCCCCGTTCCGTCAGCCAGCGATTGTCCAGCGCTCGCTGGACAATGCTCGTCCCGGCCATAAACCAGTAACCCCGGTGGCTGCGAGTGGCTTTGGACACCTCCGCCGGGTGAATCCCCAGCCGAATGAGTTGCCGCCGCCTGGTCCACGGGCGCTTCCACTGTTTCCAGTAGTAAAGCCGCACGCGCCGTCGCAGCCATTGATCCAGTTCCGGCACCACTCGATAGAGCTGGCTGATCCCAAAGTAGTTCAGCCACCCCACGACGTAGCGCTTTAGTTCCCGCAGCATGCAGAAGGTGGACACCCCCCGGCTGCGGCTGGTGATTTCCTGAATCCGTTCCTTGAACCGTTGGTGCGCCTTTTGGGTCCACACAATCCTTCCCCGGCGTATTTCAAAGCCGAGGAAAGCGCATTGGGCCAAAGGCGCCGCCTTGCTCTTCTGGCGGTTGACCACCAGCTTGAGCCGCGTTTCAACATACCGGGTGACACTCTGCATTACCCGTTGGGCAGCTCGCGAACTCCGGACCAGGATCAGAAAGTCATCGGCGTAACGCGCGAAGCGCAATCCGCGTCTTTCCAGTTCCTTGTCCAGCGGGTCCAGCATGATATTGGCCAGTAACGGCGAGAGCGGTCCGCCTTGCGGCACGCCCTGCGTTGTAGCCTCCACCTGGCCGTCCTCCAGTTTGACGCCGGCGCGCAGGTACGCCCCGATCAACCGGAGCACCCGCTTATCTGAAACGCGCCGGGCCAGCAGCCGCATGAGCCGGTCGAACTTCACGGTATCGAAGAACGATTTGAGGTCGCAGTCCACTGCGTCGCCATATCCCGCCTGCGCCGCCTCCTGCACACTGCGCACCGCCTCATGGGCGTTCCTACCGTAGCGGAACCCATAGCTGTGCTTGCTGAAGTGCGGATCAAAGAGCGGGGTTAAGACCTGCGCAATGGCCTGCTGTATGACACGGTCCAGAACCGTCGGAATACCCAGGGGACGCAAGTCCCCGTTGGGTTTGGGAATGAACACCCGCCGCACGGGCACCGGGTGATACGTGCCTGCTAAGAGGCGCGAACGAATCTTCCCCCAGTATTGCCGGGCAAAAGCGGGAAACTGGGCGATGGTCATCCCATCGGCTCCAGCCGCACCGCGATTGGCCTTCACCCGGAGCCATGCCTGTCGCAGGTTTTCCGGTGAAAGAATCCGTTCCAATAGGTCTTCTGAAGAGGCTCCATGCTCTAGCTGCAACAGTCGCTGCGCGATGACTCGGCCAGTCGGCTTCGTCGTCTCCGGCAAGACTGCCACAGTCGAACCTCTACTAACCAGTTCGGGCCTTGGCGAGGGGCCAACCTCGCTACTATGCCCTCGGCTGACTCCTGCATCCGCACGGCCCTCATTGCTGAGTGCCGCGCCCGACGGTTGGACCGGCGGGCTCGGGCTACAGGCCTCCCTGAGTAAGGACGTGAACTCTCGCTGCACAACCGGACCATTTATCTCCGGAACTGAACACTGGACAGCGCTGTGTGGTGCCAGCTTGTCCGTTCCGTCAACCTTATATGGTCTTTCTGTTCGTCGGCTCATCAGCTTTGACCGGTGGCTTCCTTCCCACGGAACCTCGCGATTCCGCAGTTGCTTCGGTCTAATGTTTGGGCCATCGTGCCCCTCGTTATGAGAGGCCCGACAACCGTGTCCACACATAGGGGACTTTCACCCCATCAGTTCACGCCCATGTCAGGCGCACACACCACTGGAGCGAATGCGGGCGGAGCACCTCGCTTGCAGGCTCGGGCGCTGCGAGCCGCCCGCATCGCTCAGTTTTTTCGTTGTGCATGAACCAGACTGAGTCATGGCGAACGGTTGAAACGTGCTGCCAGGCAGCGCTCCTTCTTGTCCTGCTGGTCGGTGGCTGTGGCACGGCTCTCGTCGTGGCCTCTGTGGGCACACCTCCAGCACCGGGGTCCTTCCGCATGGACTACCACTTCGAGATTCAGGTCATGACCGCCATCCTCAACATCGGCCTGCCGCTCGCGCTGCTGGCCACTGCCGGCTTAACGTGGGTTGCCGTTCGTGCGAGGGTCATTCACCCGTTCCATGCCGCTTTGGTCGTGGTGGCACTCGTTGCTGTATTTGCTTGCGCGCTGGCCGCTTGGAGTGGCCTTGTTGCCATGCACGGGAAGGGCGTCAATCTCTGGTCCCACATCTGGTGGAGGTTCGGTCTATGATGCACAACCACTCGTGTCAGCCAACGCCGGTCGAGCGTCAGGCTTGCAGTCGGGAGTCGCTGGCCCGGCGCGGCTGCGCTCTGCGTTGGGCACGCATTAAATCATGAACCGTGGAGCAGGACTACCCGGTGGGCTCGCGAACCTCAATGACACCGTACGAGTCATTGATCGGGACGGGACAGACCTGGGTGTCATGATCGTCGCCGAAGCACAGAAGCTTGCCTCTGAGCAGGGCGCAGAGCTATTTGTCACTGAACACACAGCCAAGCCCCCAGTAGTTCGGATCGTCATCGTCCGCAAGGCGAGGATGGAGTAATATGCCCA
>JALOTU010000411.1 GCA_025457725.1 Verrucomicrobiota bacterium | reverse complement strand
GCGCAGCATCAAGACCAGCGCCAAGCTGTCCGGGTTGAAACTGGTGGTCTCCATGATCGACCTGACCACACTGGAGGGCAGCGACACCCCGGGCAAGGTTGCCTATCTGTGTCGCAAGGCCCTGTCCCCGGCCGAACCGAAATATGCCGTGCCGCCTTGCGCGGCGGTGTGTGTTTATCCCAGCATGGTGAAATGGGCGCGAAAATTCCTGGGGCCGGATTCGCCGGTGCAGGTGGCGTCCGTGGCGACGGGATTTCCCAGCGGCCAGTATCCCGTCAAGACCCGGTTGATGGAGGTGCGTCGGGCGGTGGGGGACGGAGCGGATGAGATTGACATGGTGATCAACCGGGGGGCGTTCCTGGCTGGGGAGCATGCACGCGTGTTCGACGAGATCGGGGCTGTGAAGGAGGCGTGCGGCTTCGCGCACTTGAAGGTCATCCTCGAAACCGGCGAACTGATGACCCTTGATAATGTCCGGCTGGCGAGCCAGATCGCCATGGAAGCGGGCGCCGATTTCATCAAGACGAGCACGGGCAAGGTCAGTCCGGCCGCCACCATGCCCGTCACCCTGGTCATGCTTGAAGCCATCCGGGATCACTTTTACGCCACCGGTGTCCGCATCGGGATGAAGCCCGCCGGCGGCATCCGGACGGCCAAACAGTCCTTGGCGTATCTCGTCATGCTGGCCGAAACCCTCGGGGACGACTGGCTCACGCCCCACCTCTTCCGCATCGGCGCCAGCACCCTCACCAACGACGTCCTGATGCAGATCGCCAGGTTGGCTGACGGGAATTATCAAAACAGCGATTACTTCTCCCTCTCATGAAAAACAATCGCAAATCGAGCGTGGCCAAGGTGATTCGGCCGGCAGTCCGCCAGGCGACGGCCGCCCTGCCCGTCGTTCCCGCGAAGTCGCGACGTTTGGTGTTCGGGGGCAAATGGGATTATGCCCCGGCTCCGGAATCCTCCAGCCATATTGCCATCCTCCCGCGGCATGACCTCTTCATCGATGGGCGGTTCGTCGCCCCGCGATCCGGCAAGTACTTTGCCTCCGTCAACCCCGCCACGGAGCAGAAGCTCACGGAGATCGCGCAGGCTGGCGCGGCAGATGTGGATCGGGCGGTGCGCGCCGTTCAGGAGAAATCGCGGGAACTCGCCATCCTGGAATCCATGGATGGAGGCAAGCCGATCAAAGAATCGCGCGATTTTGATCTGCCCATGGTGGCCGCTCACTTCTTTTACTATGCCGGTTGGGCCGACAAGTTGAACTACGCCTTGCCCAACCGTCGTCCCCAATCCTTGGGGGTGGCCGGGCAGATCATCCCCTGGAATTTTCCCTTGCTCATGGCGGCCTGGAAGATTGCCCCGGCTTTGGCGTGCGGCAACACCGTGGTGCTGAAGCCCGCCGAAACCACCTCCCTCACGGCCCTGCGGCTCGCCCAGATTCTGCAGGAGGCCGAGTTGCCTCCGGGGGTGGTGAACATCGTCACGGGCGCGGGTGAAACCGGCGCCGCCCTGGTCAATCATCCGGGCGTGGACAAGATCGCGTTCACCGGCAGCACGGAGGTCGGCAAGCAGATCGCCGCGGCCACCGCCGGAACCCGCAAGCGGCTGACGCTCGAGTTGGGCGGAAAAGCGGCGAACATAGTGTTTGAGGATGCACCTATTGACCAGGCGATCGAAGGGGTGATCAACGGCATCTACTTCAACCAGGGCCACGTGTGCTGCGCGGGTTCAAGACTCCTGGTCCAGGAGAGCATTTATGGCACGGTGATCCGGAAGCTCCGGGATCGCCTGCAAACCCTGCGCGTGGGCGATCCGCTCGACAAGAACACCGACATCGGTGCCATCAATTCCCGGAACCAATTGGACAAGATCCGGGAGCTGGTGCACTGCGGGGTGGAGGAGGGGGCCACGCTGGAACAATCCGCGTGCCGTCTGCCGGCCAAGGGGTATTGGTACCCGCCCTCATTCCTTACCGGGGTGACCCTGAGCCATCGGGTGGCCCAGGAGGAGATCTTTGGTCCGGTGCTGAGCGTGATGACCTTTCGAACCCCGCAGGAGGCTGTGGAGCGGGCCAACAACACGCCCTACGGCCTCAGCGCCGGGGTGTGGACCGACAAGGGCAGCAAGATCTTTCACATGGTCAACCAGCTGAAGGCCGGTGTGGTGTGGGCGAACACCTACAACAAGTTTGATCCCACCAGCCCGTTCGGCGGCTACAAAGAAAGCGGTTTCGGCCGCGAGGGAGGGCTGCATGGGCTCCTGCCTTATCTCCAACCGGATTGAGTTATGACACAACGGCTCAGCGTCAAAAAGACCTACAAGCTTTACCTCGGCGGCAAATTCGTCCGCAGTGAAAGCGGGCGCACCCTGCCCGCGATATCCCCGCGCGGTGTTCCGCTCGACAACTATGCCTGGGCGTCTCGCAAGGACTTGCGGGATGCGGTGACCGCCGCGCGCAAGGCCTTCAGCGGTTGGGCAGGCACCACCGCCTATCTCAAGGGACAGATATTGTATCGGGCCGCCGAGATGCTCGAGGGCGGCGCGGAGGAGTTGGTTCTGGAGATTCGTCGCTCCACCCAGTGCACGCCGGCGGTCGCCCGGCGCGAGGTGACGGCCACGATCGATCGATTCGTTTATTTCGCGGGCTGGACGGACAAATACCAGCAGGTGTTCGGGAGCGTGAATCCCGTGGCGACGTCGCACTTCAACTTTTCCACGCCCGAGCCCATGGGGGTGGTGGGGGTGCTTGCCCCCGGGAAGCCCTCCCTGCTGGGGCTGGTTTCCGTCGTGCTGCCGGCGGTTTTAAGCGGCAACACCACCGTCGTCTTGGCCAGCGAGCGCTTCCCCCTGCCGGCATTGACGCTGGCGGAAATTCTGGCCACAAGCGATCTGCCGGGCGGGGTGATCAATCTGCTGGCGGGCAAAGGTGAGGAACTGGTGCCGCACTTCGCCTCGCACATGGATATCAATGCCATCGTGGACGCCAGGGGGGATGCCGGCGCTCGCGCCAGGCTGCGCGCGGGGACCGCGTTGAACCTGAAGCGTTATGCCGACCGCGCCCTCGCGCCCTCGTTTTGGTTCGGCGCTCGCGCCGAGGATCCCTACGCGATCCTCGACACGGTCGAGACGAAGACGGCCTGGCATCCCATCGGCAGTTGAACCCGGGCCGCGGCTTTCTGCGGAGCAGGGTTCGCCGGGGCGTCCCGCCAGGCCATCCGCGGCCATCCTTTGGATCATCCGGCCACGCTCACGGACCGGGTTTCCCGGGCGCGGGGAGGGGGAAAGCACATGCCATGGGCGCTCAGCATCTCGCGCAATTCGCTCAAGTGTTCGACAATGACATCGGGTCCAGCCGCCTGCAGTTGAGCCGCGGTGTTGTAGCCGGTCAGCACGGCGCAGGAATGAATGCCTCCGTGTTTGGCCGTTTCGATGTCGTGCTGCATGTCTCCGATGAACAGCGTTTCCTCCAGACGCAGCCCGTTGCTTGTGAGGATCTCGACAATTTTCATGCGTTTATCCCACACGGCGAGGTAGGGATTCTGGATGTAGGGACCAAAGCCCGTCACGCCCGACTGCACCGCATAATACTGGTGGCTGACCGCGCTGAGGAGGAAAGTGCGGATGTTCTGCTCCTGGCAGAAGCCCAGGAACTCGCGGGCGTGGGGCAGGGCGCACACCGACCCCTGCACCTGGGCAAAGCGACTGTGAAACCACTCCTCCAGTTGGTGGATCGGAATATGGGGAATGTGCTTGTCGTAAAAGAGATTGAACGGCAGGCAAAACTCGGCGCGGAATTCCTCGAGCGTCATTTCCGGACGGTCCGATTGCATCAGCACGTAGTTCGTGGCGTCCAGCACGGCGGGCAGATCGTCCACCAATGTGCCCGACCAGTCGAAGATGATGTTGCGAATCACGCCGCCAGTTTACGGGGCACGCAAGCCATGGCAATCGTCCAGATGGACTCATCCGATCTGGTCAGCAACCCTGTTGCATAAGATCGCGCGCATCCTCACGCATGCAACATCAGCCACTCGATTCATGTCGGATGAAAGAGGTCAGAGGGGGTTAGGGAACGGGTGGATGATTGCCAGTACGTGCAAGCAAGCACAAAAAAAACCCGGTATGCCAGACACCGAAACACATTTTTCCTGGAGGGCGATCAGAGCGTTTACGCTCATCGAGCTCTTGGTGGTTATCGCCATCATCGCGATTCTGGCCGCCATGCTTCTGCCGGCGCTGTCCAAGGCCAAGAACAAGGCCAAGACCATCTATTGCGTGAATAACATGAAGCAATGGGGGTTGGCCTTCATCATGTATGCCCAGGAGAACAAGGAAGTGGTGCCCGAGGAGGGAAACACCATTCGCTCAATTGTGGATCCCGAAAATGCCGATGCCTGGTACAATGTCGTCTCGAAATCCGTCAGCCAGCCGGCGATGAAGGACCTGTATACCGACACCCCAATCAAACCACCGCTGCCAAGTTCCGGGTCGCTTTATTCCTGTCCCTCCTCACCGGAGCCCACCTTCGTGCCGAACGCATTTCGGAAGGCGTTCTTCATGTATGGCATGAACGGCCGGCTGTGCGTTAACAAATCAGCGCGTTTCAACCCGCCCTACTCTCCGCAGACAAGACTCACCACCATCAGAAAGCCTTCGGATACCGTCTTTGTTGCGGAAGTTGATGGCAATTCACCCACGGCCGGGGCCGCGCAGTCCAACGTTAATAGCAAGTATGCCATCGGACGGCACAGCGGGCAGGGCACTTTTGGGATGTGCGATGGCAGCGCCCGCATCGCTCCAACCAATACCTT
>JALOTU010000410.1 GCA_025457725.1 Verrucomicrobiota bacterium | reverse complement strand
CGGACCAGGTCGGCTCAGTGCTCGACGAGATCCGCGACAGTTTCACACCCAGGCACCTGCTGATTTCCATTGCGGCGGGCGTTCCCCTCGCCCGACTCGAAGCGGCACTGCCGGCGCGGGCACGAGTGATTCGTGTCATGCCCAACACCCCCGCCCTGGTAGGTGCTGCGGCCTGCGGCTTCGCGCTGGGCACGAGTGCCACCAAGGCAGACGGGGCACTCGCACAGCGTCTCCTTTCCGCCGTGGGCCTGGCGTTCCAGGTCAAGGAAACGTTGCTCGACGCGGTCACGGGTTTGAGCGGCAGCGGTCCCGCCTATGTGTATCAATTCATCGAAGCCTTGAGTGACGGCGGCGTGGCGGTGGGATTGCCGCGGGACGTGGCCACGCAGCTCGCCGCGCAAACCGTGCTGGGCAGCGCGCGGATGGTGCTGGAAACCGGTTCCCATCCGGGCGTGCTCAAGGACATGGTGACCAGTCCCGGGGGCACGACCATCGAGGGCTTGCACGAATTGGAGAAGGGCAACCTGCGCGGCGCAGTCATCAGTGCCGTGCGCGCAGCAGCCGAGAAATCAAAACGCCTGGGACAGGCGGGATGAAGATCCGAAAGCCGAGGTCCGAATCCCGAAAGAAGTCCGAGAATCGATGACCGAATGTCAGCGGAGCCACCAAAGCCGATGAATAAGACTGCGACCGACAGTACAGTGGAGGGTTCGAAGACACAGACGGGGCGCGTGTGCTTTCGGCGTTCGGGCTTCGTCAATCGTCATTCGGCGTTCCTGCGCTTATGAACTTTCCCCCTCCCACGGATCGTCAGGCGCGAATCATCTGGCTCGCGTGCACCGGACTCCGGGGTCCTGGCCTATCTGCTGGATCCGGTGGTGGACTGGCTGGAACGCAAGCGGATTCCGCGCACCCGCGCCATCCTGCTGGTGTTTTTCATGGCTGCCGGTTTGTTGCTCGGCGTGCTGGGGAGTGTCATTCCGCGCGTGGTGGTGGAAACGGGAGAACTCGTCTCCAAGGTTCCCGTCCACACCGCGCGGTTTCAGCAGTGGGTGGAGGACGTGCTTGAGGATCCGCCCGCACCTTTGAAGCGGATCATCCCCGAGGGACTTTTCCGCCACGCCCCCGGCGAAACCAATGCGGTCCCTGACAATCTCGATCCGAGCGCAACACCGCAACCGCCACCGGCCCAGCCTGGTTCCCAGGAGGGGGCAGCATTGGATTGGGACGTGATCCAGCAGGTTTCCGGCTGGGTCGCATCCTGGTTGCCGCGGATCGGTGAGTGGCTTTGGACCCGACTGGGCAAGCTGGCGGGGTGGTTCGGACTGCTGGCGGGCTTGGCCCTGGTGCCGGTGTATCTCTTCTATTTTCTGCTGGAGAAGCGCGCCATTGCCGGGCACTGGGCACACTACCTGCCCCTGCAGGATTCAAGCCTCAAGGAAGAGTTGGTGTTCGTCATCAGGTCCATCAACGCATACCTGATCGCGTTCTTCCGCGGCCAGGTGTTGGTGGCGATCTGTGACAGTATCCTTTACACCATCGGGTTTCTGATCATCGGACTGAACTACGCCTTCTTGATCGGCTTTTGCGCGGTGTTTCTGACCATCATCCCCTACATTGGCGCGTTCATCATCTGCGCCGGGGCCATGCTGCTGGCGCTGGTCCAGTACGGCGACCTGACGCATGCGCTGCTGCCGTTGGCGGTGTTCGCAGTCGTTCAGGTGCTGGAAGGCTTTGTGATCCAGCCCAAGATTGTCGGTGACAGGGTGGGACTGCACCCGCTGGTGATCATCATCGCGGTGATCGTCGGCACCACACTGTTGGGCGGGATCCTGGGCGGCATCCTGGCGATCCCCGTCGCCGCGGCGCTCAGGGTCATTCTCTACCGCTACGTGTGGGTGAAGAAACCGCCGGAAGCCGCGCCGGCCGCATCGTGAATCCCGACTGTCTCCTGTCGGGCAGGCAAGTCCTCGTTCGTCAGAGCAGTTCCAAAGAATGTGTCGCCGCCCACCTGAGTCGGCGCCAACAACGTCGGCTCAAAGCAGCCGGTGCGAATCGACGTTTGCGACTACGGAAGTCGTTAAACTGTTGCAGCGAAGCGCCCCGGCAAGGGCCCCAGTAAAGGTGACACGAGGCCATTGGGTGGTGGTTTTGATTGGCGCGAGGAACCTTCTTTGCCTTAAATCCCTGCGCCGCTTCGTCGGCCAGTAGTCATGGTCCAGTATCATCAACTCCTTCGACTTGTGCTCGAGCAAGGCCGCTTCAAAAGCGACCGCACCAATACGGGCACCTATTCCGTCTTCGGTGCCCAGGCGCGTTTCGATCTCTCCGCCGGCTTCCCGCTGATCACCACCAAGAAACTTCACCTGCGGTCCATCCTCCATGAACTGCTGTGGTTTCTGAAAGGGGACACCAACATCCGTTACCTGAACGACCACGGAGTCAGCATCTGGGATGAATGGGCCGATGCGAAAGGCGATCTGGGCCCGATCTACGGCAAACAGTGGCGGGCGTGGGAAACACGGGACGGCCGGGTGATCGATCAGATTCAGGAGGTGATCACGCAGATCAAAACCCAACCGGACAGTCGTCGGCTGATTGTCAGCGCTTGGAACGTAGGCGACCTGGATCGCATGGCCCTCGCCCCCTGCCACACCCTGTTCCAGGTCTATGTGGGCGAGGGTCAGTTGAGCTGTCAGTTGTATCAGCGCAGCGCCGACCTGTTCCTCGGCGTGCCCTTCAACATCGCAAGCTACGCGCTGTTGACCTTGATGATGGCCCAGGTGGCCGGTTTGGAACCGGGCGACTTTGTACATACGTTCGGCGACCTGCATCTCTACACCAATCACCTTGACCAAGCCCGCCTGCAGCTTACCCGCGAACCGCGTCCGCTCCCCACCCTGAACCTCAACCCGAACGTCCGGAACATCGACGAGTTCCGCTTTGAAGACTTCGAATTGGTGGGCTACGATCCGCACCCGCACATCAAGGCGGCCGTGGCCGTCTGACCCCCCCCTGATCATGAGCGAAGCAAAACGGCAACAACCGGACTTCGAACACCTGCCTGTCCTGATCCGCATCTCCCTGCCGGCACTCGCCCTGGCAGCCATGCTCCTGACTGGCTGCCGCACGGCGGCGCCTCTGACCTTTGTGCCGCGGCAGGGCGATGAGATCATCGTGGCCGGCCAACTGTTCCACACCGGCACACGGGTGGTGACCTGGATGGACCCCGGCGGCTACGACGCCTATCGCGTGGAACGGCGGTTCAGCCCGATCGAGGAGAGCGGTTGGGAGGAAAGCCGCAAAGCCGTGGAACATCTGAATTCCCCCAACCGATACAACCTGCGCCGCGACCGGCTCACCCCCGAGGAGATCGAGCGCATCCGCGGTGGTGGATGGGATCTCCCCACGCTGCAGAAGTCTGTGGACCAGTTCGTCATCCACTATGATGTGTGCGGTATCAGCAAGCAGTGTTTCAAGGTGCTGCACGACATGCGGGGATTGAGTGTGCATTTCATGCTGGATATCGACGGCACACTCTATCAAACGCTTGATCTCAAGGAACGCGCCTGGCACGCCGGCACCGCCAATGCGCGGTCCGTCGGCATCGAAATCGCCCACATGGGTGCCTACCGTTCGATCACCAACAAAGCCTTCCAGGAATGGTATGGGCATGACGAAGCCGGACCCTTCATCCGTGTGCCCGAGCGTATCAGCGAGCCGATGATCCTCACTCCGGATTTTCAAGGGCGGCCAGCGCGTGCCGAGCCGGTCAGGGGCGTGATTCAGGGCACAGAACTGGTTCAATACGATTTCACACCCGAACAATATGACGCGCTGATCAAGCTGACGGCGGCCTTGTGCAAGGTGTTTCCCGATTTGGCCTGTGACTATCCGCGCGACGCTCAAAACCGGCTGATCCCGCACGTGCTACCGGAACCGCAGCTCAAGGATTACCGCG
>JALOTU010000409.1 GCA_025457725.1 Verrucomicrobiota bacterium | reverse complement strand
TTCAGCCCGGTCGGCCCGCTGGTCAGGCGTTGAATCGTCTGGGGATTGCTCGAGGGCGGACGATAAATATCTTCATTCATGTCGCCTGTCAGGAGGTAGGGGCGGGAAGCGTTGGTGGTTAGGAATCCGTTGACGAAATAGTTGGAGATGGCATTGGCCTCGGCTGCCCGCCTTGCCGAGGCGTCTGTCGTCTGGCCAGCCTTCAAATGGGTGGTAAACACATGCACCGGTTTCGGATATCCGGGCACTGCGATCTCGGCTTCAAACAAATCGCGCGTGAAATATCCATTGTAACCAAATGGAACCAGACTGACACCATCCAGCCACTTCTGCGACCGGTTGATGGGAAAGCGACTCAGAATGACGCTCCGGATGTAGCCGTCCGTTCCCGATTGGTCCGCCAGATGGAACCCCGGACGGAAAGCGGTCACAAAATTGGTCATCTGCCAGGTGTTGGTGTAGGGAATCTCCTGGAAGGTGATGATGTCCGGATCGAGGTATTCCACCTGCCGCCCGATGGCCCGCACCTGCGGTGAATTGGTGCTCCAATCCGCCACTCCGTTTCCTTTGACGTTGTAATCGAGAACGGAGAAAGTCGCAGTTGCGGGGATCACCGACAGGGTGGCAGCCAGGCTGTTGGTCATCCCGACCGCGTTGGACACCGTTACGCTGTAGGCGCCTGCGTCAGCGAGGGTCACATTGGTGAGCCCAAGCGAAGCGTCTGTGGCGCCGGCCAGGGGGGTGCCGTTGCGGCTCCAATGATAACTCAACGGAGCCTCGCCCGAAGCCACGACGGAGAAGTCCACAGAAGCGCCTGCGATCACACTTTGGGTTTGGGGCTGCGTAAGAAGGATCGGTGCCTGTGGCGTGATGTCAGCCACCACATCGCTGAAGCTCGTGCCCAGGATCAGGTTGTCGATTTCAAGATCGCCAATCCCGGGTGATTGACGGAGGGCAAAGGCGACGATCACAGCTGGCGTTGCAGAGTCCGCGGCCGTGACGGAGGGGTCGGCTTCGGAAGACGGGTTCACCCACAACGTCCCGCTTGGACTACTGATGGTGTAACGAAACACCAGCCGATAATCCGTGTTCAGCAGGAGGTCGACCCCAAGGATCTGATCGGGGCTGTTGCCGCCGTTCGAGATCCCCAGGCGGAATTGTCCGGTCGCTGCACCACTGGTAGTGGCGAACACCTTCGGGCGATAGGTGTTGCCGGCATGCATAAAATGACAAAAGTAATTGCCGCTGGAGCTGGGGAGCGCGGTGAACCGCACCGTCAACCCGGCATACAGGGTGTCGCCGGATGGCGTGAACCCGGCATTCACATCCTCCGTATCCGCTTCTGTCAACAGGGCGCGGCCTGACAACACCTGCACCTCTCCGCTTATGCTTCCACTGTGCTGAGCCCAGGTGGTGGAGCCCACTGTGATGAGTGCCCCATCGGCATAGTCAAAATCATCGGAAAGAAGAATGTCAGCCTCTGCTCCGACCACCGACATCAAGAGGCCTGCCACCAAGAAATTGCAGCTTAACAAACGCATTAGATGGCAAAGCTTAGCACAGAATGCACCCTTGGGAAGTGGCTGTTCGTGGTGGCGTTGACCCCCTGCGGCAACGGGTGGGTCCCCTGGGACGATGCGCCACCTCCAGCTGTGTGCGCCTTCGTTGGATGGCGTCAGGGGACCAGGAGGGATTCCGGACGATCCTGGGGCTCCGGACAGGGGCCGTTCAAAGGAGGATTCCTGCGATGCACGCGGTAAGGTAGGTGGCCAGCAACCCGCCGACCATGGCCCGGATGGCCAACCGGGCCATGTCCCCGCGCCGTTCGGGGGCCAGCGATCCGATGCCGCCAACCTGAATGGCCACGCTTGCAACGTTGGCAAACCCGCAAAGCGCGTAGGTGGCGATCGTGTAGCTGCGGGGCTCCACGGTCAGCTCGTTGAGTGACAGGTACCCGATGAACTCGCTCAACACGATGCGTTCGCCCAGGACGCTGCCGATGGCGGTGACGTCCTGCGCCGGCACGCCCATCAGCCAGGCAAACGGCGCATTGATCCAGCCGAGCAGAGCCTGGAGCGTGACCGGCGTGGTCGCTCCCAGTTGTTCCTGGGGCCAGACCAGGACAAAATTCACCATGGCCACCAACGCGATGAAAGCAATCAGCATGGCGATGACATTGATGGAGAGCATCATGCCGTCCCCGGCGCCGCGGCACAGAGAGTCCACCGCGTTAACGGTGGTGCGAGGCGGATCCCTTGGTGCGATCCCGGCGGTTTCGCTCTCCTCGGTTTCCGGCACCAGGATCTTGGCGATGAGCAGTGCGGCCGGGGCGTTGAGGACAGAGGCGGTCAGGAGATGTCCGGCGACATCGGGATGGCCGGCCTGCTCGCCAAACGCGGCGTAAACCGCGGCCACGCCTCCGGCGATGGTGGCCATGCCCCCCGTCATCATGCAGAGCAGTTCGCTGCGGGTCATCCGCGGAATGTAGGGACGGATGAGCAGGGGGGCCTCCGTTTGCCCCATGAAGACGTTGCCGGCCGCCGACAACGTTTCCGCACCGCTGGTTTTCATCACCTTGCGCATCACCCACGCCATTGAATGCACCACCTTCTGCAGCACGCCCCAGTGATAGAACAGCGACGACAGCATCGCCACGATGATGATCGTTCCCATGATCAGGATTCCCAGCACCAGACCGTTCTCCGTTCCAAAGCTGTTGCTCATCGCCTCGCCGTTCGCGAGCGGCCCGAACACGAATCGGGTTCCCTCGTTGGCGAAGTCCACGAGCTTGCGGATCACGGCCCCGGTGAAGCTGAACACCGCCCGCCCCGGGGAGGTCTTGAGGATCAGCACGGCAAACGTGAATTGAAGGGCCAGGCCCCAAAGCACGGTGCGCCAGGGAAACAGCCGGCGGTGGCAGGAGAGCAGCCATGCCAGTCCAATAAAGCTGACGAGACCCAGCAGGCTGATGAACCTGAGTTCCATCGCGCAACGATAGGGGGTCGGCTCGCAAGCAGCAAAACCAAAAGGGGAAGGCGTGGGGTGTCATTGCAAGCGGGTGAGGTAGGGACGGACCGCGTGCCGTCCCCGCGCCGTCACAGGCGCGGAACGAACTAC
>JALOTU010000039.1 GCA_025457725.1 Verrucomicrobiota bacterium | reverse complement strand
GATGCCGCTGCCGCAACCCCAGTCGAGCAGGTCACCGGCCGGCGGATGCCAGCCGAGCCTTTTCAGGTCTTCCAATACCCAGTCCCACTTCCAGCCGATCCGCTGGGCGAAGGTGAGGTCGTAGCTAGCGAGGTCCTCGTCGCTGCTCCAATAGTCCGTGCCGCCGGCCGAGCCCTCCAGAAAGGCGGCGCGCAATCGTTCCAGTGAAGTCCAGTTAACCTCTTTCCAGCTCATTGCAGCAGTGAATCCAGGGCGTGCTTCTTGATGCCGAAGAACTGTTTCAGCGCCAGGATGCGGGCCTGGGCGGCGGCATCCGCGAAGGGTTTGTGCTTTCGAACCGCCGCGATCATGAGGTTTTTGGGTGTGTGTTCCGAGCCCACGAACTCGATGGCCTTGGTCTGGTAACCCGCCCACTCCAGAAACAACGTGCGCAATCCGTCCGAGAGCCATTCCGCCAAACGTTCCTTGAAGAGGCCGTGACGCAGGATGCCGGCGAAGGGTTCGGGGTTCCCCAGTTCCGGGCGTAGTGCCTGATGGCAGCAGGGCGCGACGACGATCAGTTTGGCATCCAGTTCAATGCCGCGGCGGATGGCGTCGTCCGTGGCGGTGTTGCAGGCGTGCAACGCAATCAGGGCGTCCAGGCGGGGCAGTTGGGCGGAGCTGATTTCGCCACGGATGAATTCCAATCCCGTGGCGTTCACCTGGCGGGCTGACTGGTTGGCTCCGCGCACCAGATCCTCCCGGGTTTCGACGCCCACGACCGAGACGGGGCGGCGCAGCGTGTGATGGAACAAGTGCCAGGCTGCGAATGTCAGGTAGCCCTTGCCGCAGCCCATGTCGGCGAGCTTCAGCATCGGTTCGTCAGTCCCCGCCTCCGTCGTCCAGCCGCAGTCGCGTGCGAGGTGGTGGAGAATCTCGACGTAACGGCCGATCTGCCGATGCTTGTCGGCCATGGAGACCCGCGGGCGTCCGTTCGCATGCGTGATCCCGAGTGCGTGGAGCCAGTCTGCGGCGGGAGCGCCGAGCGGCGATTGCCGGGCGGTGTCGTGCTCGCGCGAGGGAAGCGCCGTGGCGGCGGGTTTGTGTCCGACCAGTCTGGGCTCGCCTTTTGCCGGGCAGTGCAATTGCCAGTCCCGGCGGGTGGTCCGGAGCAGCGCGTTGCGGAACTGGGTTGCGAGGTGTTGACCGATCCAGTCCATGCCCTCGGCAAGCGTGAGATTTCGGGTCACATCGCGTTTGGGCTCATGGATGACCCGGGAGAGATGCGGAATTCCTTTGAGCTCAATCAGACGGAACTCCACGGTTTCCGCAGCGCTCTCGTCCAGGGGCGATCGATCCAGATTCCCTTCCGACTTCGGATCTCGGACCGCGGGTCTTGGCCCTGTCCTGTGGACCGCATGACTTAGTCGAACACTCACGAAGCAATCCTGATCCAGACTGGTTCGCAGCTGCTCGAGAAATCTCTGGATGGCGGACGCGCCGGTCATAGGGTGTTGGGTTGGGTAACTTCCACCTCCAATGGAGCAGGTTTGGTCGATCCCGGCAAGGATGGGCTGGCGTGTTCGCAAAAATGTAAGTTTTGACTGGATAACCCTTTAACGACGCTTTCAACGCCGGATGATCAGCCTTCGACCCTCCACCTCCACACCCCGCCGGCCGCAGCACTCAACGCGAAAAGGGGCTCTTGACAGGTGATTGCAATGTGATATCACTTTGCTATACAAAAGAACATTCTATGAAAACTCAAGAACAGGTTGGAATGGTCAAGGCGCCCAGTGAGGAACGTGAGGTTTCTGCGTTGAACGGCTGGCTGATGTTGGCGATCAATGTGGCGCTGGTATGTCTCGGTGTGTTGTTGGTCATCCGCAGCATTTACGAGGTGGAAGGCCTGCGGCAGAGCTTTCCGGTGGTGAAGTTTGTTGCGGGAATTGTCTGCGAGTTGCTGGGGATTGTTTCGTTCATCGGCCACTTCACGCTGCAGCCCAATCAGGCGCGGGTCCAGATTCTGTTCGGGGCTTATCATGGAACCGTCAGGAAAAGCGGTTTTCATTGGGCGAACCCCTTCTATTCCAAGCGCACCAAGGTGTCGCTGCGGTCGCACAACTTCAGCACGGAGAAGGTGAAGGTGAACGACAAGCGCGGGAACCCGATTGAGATCGGCGCGGTGGTGGTGTGGCGGGTGCACGACACCGCGCAGGCGATCTTCGACGTGGAGGATTACCAGGAGTATGTGGATGTGCAGAGCGAATCCGCCGTGCGTCACCTGGCCGGATCCTACGCCTATGACCAGGGGGAGGAGGATGAGGTGACGTTGCGGAGCAGTGCG
Source organism: Verrucomicrobiota bacterium (assembly GCA_025457725.1). Classification (GTDB taxonomy): domain Bacteria; phylum Verrucomicrobiota; class Verrucomicrobiia; order Limisphaerales; family DSYF01; genus JALOTU01. The sequence goes on along the minus strand of JALOTU010000039.1, from coordinate 11,440 downwards.
GATGAGGTGGCCGGCACGCTGATGGAGGAGTTGCAGCAACGACTGGCCAAGGCGGGGGTGACGGTCGAGGAGGCCCGCATCACGCATCTGGCCTACGCGCCTGAGATCGCGCAGGCGATGCTGCGCCGCCAGCAGGCCGAGGCGATCATCGCCGCGCGCAGGAAGATCGTCCACGGCGCGGTCAGCATGGTGGAAATGGCGCTGACCGACCTGGCGGAAAAAAAGGTGGTGGTGCTGGATGACGAGCGTCGGGCCTCCATGGTGAGCAATCTCCTTGTGGTGCTGTGCGGTGAATCCGAGGTGACGCCGATTGTAAACACCGGCACCCTCTATTCCTAGGAGCAGGAGACTGCGATGTCGGGTCGAAGTTTCCAACGCAAGCCGCGGCATGGGGCGATGCAATTTGGTGCTCCTTGGGGGCGCTCGGTGAAGCTGGCGACCGCCCTTGCGGTTTTCGTCCTGCTGGCGGTGCTCGTGATCTCCAGGATGGATTTGTCGGGAGGACCGGAATCTTTGTGGATGCGATGGATGGTGCCGGGGTTCCTGCTCGTGATTTTCGGCGGGGTGGCCCTGTTCAATGTTCGCGGGTTTTCTATTCAGGGACGGGAGCTCCTGATTCAGCGGCTGTTGTGGCAGACGCGGTTTCCGCTGGATGATCTGCGGGCGGCGTACGCGGATCCACTGGCCATGAAAGGATCGATGCGCCTGGCCGGCAACGGCGGTTTCCTGGCCATTACGGGGTGGTTCCGGAGTCGGAAGCTGGGCTGGTATCGGGCGTTTGTCACCGATCCGGATCGTTCCGTGGTGATGGAGTTCAAGGAGCGCTGATGGCTGAGCGAAAGTCATTTCTATTACGGATGGATCCCGATCTCTGGAAGGAGATCGAGGCGTGGGCGCAACAGGAACTGCGCAGCGTCAACGGGCAGATCGAGTATCTTCTGAAGCAGGCCGTGGCCAAACGGAAGTCGGAGAGCCCGCCCACCCTATCCGAGGAGCCCTGAGATCCATTCTGCAATGGAAACGCAGTTCAGCGGGGATACCCGTTGGCCCTTCCCTGCATCCACGCCGACGGCAAACATCCCTGCGGATGCATCGGCTACCTGGGTTTCTCCAACTCCCGAATCAAACCTTCGAGGCCGCCTTCCACCGGTTCGATTTCGATGGGGCCGGACTCGGAGGCTGAGGTGGGTCGCTGGGCTGCGGTGGGGGTCAAGGCCGCCTTGGATTTCGGCGTGGCCAGCAACGGCGGCATCGGGTCTTTTGTGCCGTCGTCAACCGGATTTGCGTCCGGGATCTCGGCCTCGGGTTGTGGAGTGACCCAGTCCGTGCGCTGCTCCATCCACCGGCGGTATCGATCCAATGTCCACATGCCATGATCGGCTCCGGTCTCCAGGGCCTGGGGGATCTTAAAGAAATCCCGATTGCGAATGAACGCTTTGATCGGGGTGGTTCCCACCAGCACTTCGCACTCGGGGACGCGCATCTTCAGGTCCGGACGGAACCGCAGCCGCTGGCAGATGACGGCCAGCAGGCAGTCGGCCAGTTGTGAAGCCACATTGTTCTGAATTTCCGGAGGAAACGCGCCCACGATGCGTTGCAGGGCTTCGGCGCAGCTGGACGAGTGCACGGTGGACAGGACGAGGTGGCCGGTTTCCGCGGCGTTCAGCGTCAACCGCAGGGTGTCGGCATCGCGCATCTCCCCCACCATCACCACGTCCGGATCCTCGCGCAGGACATCAAGCAGGGCCTGTTGAAAGCTGGGGGTGTCGCGTCCGACCTCCCGCTGGCGGATGAAGGACCGCCGCGGGCGGAACGCATACTCAATCGGGCTTTCCAGAGTAACGATGTGGCTTGCCTGGGTGAGGTTGATCTCCTGGATCATCGCGGCCAGCGTGGATGACTTGCCGCAACCGGTTGGTCCGCTGACCAGGATCAGCCCGTGGGGGTGTTCCACGAGTTGTTTGAGGCCGGGATGAAGATTCAGTTTTTCGAGGGTGGCCTGGAAGGACGCCAGCAGCCGGATGGCAAAGCCGATTCCGCGCGCGGATTGCAGGATGTTGAGGCGGCAGCGCACGCCCTGAATGGTCACGGAGAGATCGAACGAGCGTCGTTCGAGAAACTCCGGCCAGCGGGATTCGCCGATCAAATTCCGCGCCAGGGCCTGCAATGCGGCGGCCGGGATGGGTTCCCCACTGGTGCGCAGGGAGCCGCGGACACGCAGGGCCGCCGGCAGTCCGGGCTCGAGGTGCAGGTCGCTTGCGCCCGCCTCCCGGGCCAGTCGGATAAGGGAATCAATGGTCATGAACAAACTTCACAGTCATGGGCTCCGCCGTCCACCCAACATTCAACCCCGGCCGCACTTGTTAGTTGCGGTGGTGAGGTTTCGGTTTCAGCCCGCAAACCGGCGCATGGCGGACTGCCAGGCGGCGGCCAGTTGCGCGGTGGGTCGGAGCCACACCTGACGGTGCAGCCAGGACATGATGTCGGCATCCGTCATCAGCAGGAGTCGTTCATCCTTGTCGAGGGCCGCGGGACCTTCCGCCAGGGCCCGTTTCGCCAGCTGCTCGACTGCCGGCTGCCCGACCCCCAGCTGTCTCAGCCGTTCGGCAAACACCGGGTTGAGCCCCTTTTCGCGCAGCAGGGAAACGTGGATGGCGTTGGCATAGGGATCCACGACTGCGTCCGTCAACCCGCTGTGTTCCGGATGCGGGTCGCCTTCGCCGGATTCCTCGAGCATTGCAAGGCGTTCGCGTAGCTCGGCGATTTCAGCGGGCGGATCCACCTCTTCCGGGGTCAGGAACAGTCCGGACCGGCGCGCCAGCTCGCCGTAGCGGCTGCGGCTGGTCAGGACGCTCAGGGGGATGGACAGCACCATGCCGGCCGCCACCGGCGCGAACCACCAGAACGAAGGATGGTCGATGAACCAGACCGCCGATCCCCAGAGCACTCCGGTGGTGGTATGCCCCCAGTGGGCGCGGACGGCGGCGGCCCAGGTGAGTCCGTCGGCGCTGCGTTGCTGTGGTCCCCAATGGACGCCCGCGCCGATCAGGATGGTGGCGATGAACTTGGAATGCCACAGCATCTGCAGTGGAGCGTGCAGGGAGGAGAAGGCGGTTTCCGCGATGGCACTGAGCGCGGCCTTGCGCATGCCGCCAAAGGCGCGTCGTCGCTGTTCATCCAGGGCGAGGTCCAGCAGCGCGAGGATCTTTGGCAGAAAGATCACGACCATGCAGACGGCGAAGATGAGAAAGGCGTGCTGGGTGCCGGTCATCAGCAGGAACGGCGTGAACGCGCCCACGGTGATGTCCGACAGGCCGGTATATTCCTTGAAGAGCAGGATCCAGTTGAAGATGAGCAGAAATGCCAGCCACAGCGGGCTGGCCAGGTAGCCGAGAATGCCCAGCAGAAGGTGAATCCGGCTGGTGCCGCGCAGCCCCCGGGCCAGGGTGACCATGGCGTGCTGCAGGTTGCCCTGGCACCATCGGCGGTCGCGTTGCGCATTGGCGATCATGTCCTGCGGCGCCTCCTCATAACTGCCTTCGAGGTCGTAGGCGAACCAGACCTGCCAGTTCTCCTTGAGCATCAGCGCGGCCTCCACGAAATCGTGGCTGAGGATCTGTCCGCCAAACGGCTTCCGGCCGGGCAGATGGGGCAGGTCGCAGCAATGCATGAACGGTTCGGTGCGGATGATGGCGTTGTGTCCCCAGTAATTCCCCACGCCCTGCGCCCAGAAGTTGAGCCCGGTGATGAAGATGGGCGCGTAGAGCCGGTTGGAAAACTGCTGGATGCGGCCGAAGAGCGAGGTTGCGTTGACCAGGCCGGGCACGGTTTGAATCATGCCGACGTCCCGGCGCGATTCCATCAGCTTGACCAGGTCCACCAGGGTGTCGCCGCGCATGATGCTGTCGGCATCCAACACGATGAAGTAGCGGTAGCGGGTTCCCCAGGTTCTGAGGAAGTCGCTGATGTTGCCGCTCTTCTTGCCTTCATTGAGGATGCGCCGCCGATAATAGATCCGCCCCAGCGCATCGAGTTCCCGGACCAGTTCATACCAGCGGCATTCCTCCTCCACCCACCGGTCCGGATCGTTGCTGTCGCTCAGCAGAAAAAAGTCGAACGCATGCAGGTGCCCGGTTGCTTCCAGCGATTTGTAGGTGGCGCGCAATCCCTCACAGACGCGCGCCACGTGCTCGTTGTACACGGGGAAGACGATGGCGGTGTTGATGGAGTCGATGTTGCGGTCGCGAAAGTCCGGCGGATGTGTGATGCGCCGGGGATCGGTGGTGCCGCGCAGCAGGAAGCCGGTCAATCCGTGCACGCACCCGATGGCGGAGAGCAGGAACAGGACGATGAACACCAGCAGCAGCAGCAGTTTTGCCCCGGTCCAGCCCGTGCGCCAGAGCAGGTCGGCGAAGATCATCGACACGATGCCGGTCAGCATGACGGCCGTCGAATAGAACGCGAACAGGCGCCAGCTCCGGATGAGGCGGGCGAGGAAGGCGGTCAGTGGTCGCAACGGCGGTCCCTCGGGATCGGGCGGTTCGGGGGGGGGGCCTTTCATTCGCTCAGTGGGTGATCAGGAACAGGAGTGCGAGCAGCAGGGCGAAGATGATCCAGACGCCGACCATCTTGAAATAAGGCAGGCGGCTGATCTTGGTGAGCGTGGCGATCGCACCCAGGTCCAGCTGGCGGGGTTCCATGCGGGCGAGTTGAAAATCCGGTCCGGCCCGGAGGTAGGTCTCGCGCATCGCGCGCACGAATTCCGCCGGCCAGGGACCCGGTTGCAGCAGCTGATCCTGCCAGCGTCCGGGCATGTCCGTCAGGAGCAGCGCCAGGCGGCCGCGCGTGGACAACATCTGGTCCGCGCCGGTGGGGGGTTGTTCCAGAATCTGGCCGAACCATTCGGTGATGGTGCGGTCCATTTCCTCCGCCACCAGCTCCGTCGCGCTGCGGTCGGGTTCATTCGGAGCCCGGCGCACCGCGCGTCCGAGCACGTCCATCACCAGGCGGCCGGTCAGCATGCGGTTGCGGACGCGGAGGGCCAGGAAGTAGCCTTCCGCCCGGGTGTAGGCGGCATTCCATTCGGACATGGGACGGCCCGCGATGGAGCCGGGTTGGTTGGCCGTTCCCGAGGCGGCGGCTAGGGCGGACTCCAGTGATAGGTCCATGTTTCGCTCAGCTTCCGGCCATCGTGCTCCAACGTGCAGCGAAGGTCCACTGGGTTGCGGTTGTCCGCGACGGGCTCCATCTTGATCACCACCCGCCAGGCCTCATCGAAGGGATTCCAGACCACCAGCGTTTCGGTGATGATCCCGTTGTCGCTGCAACTGGCCACTGCAACCGGCTGCGTGTAAGGGCCCAGCGTGCTGATGCGCGGCCCCACGAAATCGATCACGAACTTGCGGTGCCCCGGGTTTCTTCCGTCGGCGCCGATGCGTGTGGAGAGAACGCGGTTTTCCGACAGCGAGATCTCCTCATCCGTCATCCAGCGCTGGCGATAGGCGAAGCGGAAGGGTTCCATGGGCTGCGGTTTGTTCTTGGGATCCCAGAAGGTGACGATGTTGTCCAGGCCTTCGTATTCCGTGCTGAGCTCCACCAGGTGCAGGTCGCCTTCGCCCCAGTCGCCCAGCGGTTCGATCCACACCGAGGGGACCTGATGGTAGAGATTGAAGCTGTCGAGGTAGCTGGAGAAACGGCGTTCACGCTGGAGCAGCCCAAAGCCCTTGATGTTGTTGGCGCTGAACTTCTGATGGCGGAGAACGGAGGCGTTGTTCAGGGGGCGCCACAAGACCTCGCCCGATCCCATCCTGGCCAGCAACCCGTCACTGTCATGAACTTCGAGGCGGTAGTCGTCGAACTTTCGTTCTGAATTCTTCCCGAACCAGAACATGCTGGTCAGCGGGGCCAGCCCAAGGGTCAGCAGGGGTTTTCTGTCCGGGGCAATCCTCCGGATGTTCTCCTCGGTGCGGAACAGCAACACGGCCTGGATGTCGGCCGAGGTTGTCCGGCCCGGTGTGATCGTGAACTCATAGGCACCCACGCAACTCACACTGTCCAGGAGGGCGTAGAGCCGCACGGTGGTTGCCTCCGGCTCCGGTTTGCCCAGCCACCAGTCGGTGAAGATGGGGAACTCCTCGGGCCTGCCGTCTTCCCCGCAGTCCAGGGCCAGTCCGCGGGCGGACTGGCCGTAGCGCTGGCCCTGTCCCAGCAGCCGGTAATAGCTGGCCCCGAGGAATGCGCCCAGTTCATCCCAGCGCCCGGGAGCGTTCAGCTCGTACAAGATCTTGAATCCCGCATACCCGGTTCGCGCGGGGATCTTGTCCGCAATATCCAGGGGCCCGTAGTCAAAGAAATCCTGGGTGAAGCGGATGGGCTGGACGTGGGTCGAGGTGAATTCGTTGATCCGGACAGGCTCCTGGTACAAGTAGCCCGGATGAAAGAACTCGATGCGGAATGGCAGGTTCTCCTCGCTCCACAGCGCCATGCCCTGTCGGAACTGGATGAAGCGGTAGCGGTCGTAATTCAATTCATCGGCCAGCAGCACTTTGGGCAGGTCGCCCCGGGGGGAGTGGAACGGTTTCTCCGCCCGTTCGCGGGCCTTTGCCAGCACATAGTCGAGCGTCACCCGGGCCGGCTCCACCGCCGCCTGAAGCTGCCCGCTGGCGCTGGCCAGCAGGACGAGAATCAGCAGGAGGAGCGGGTGGGTCTCCAGATTTCCTCGCCGGGAAGGCATCGCTGCCCCGCCGGATACTGCGGCCAACCCGCCGGGTTGCCCTGCCTTTTGGGCAGCCAATCCGGGAAGATTCTCCAGCGGTCTCATTTTCCAAGGCACAGGAGTAGTCGAGTGGCTGAATTAAGCAAGCTGTGACACGAAACAGCGCAGGACCGCTGGCGGCGGCCATCAGATGGCGAACTCGATGAAGTCGGGCGTGTAGGCGGTGGTGGGGGCGGCCAGCATCCCGGCGGCCACGGTGGCGTTGGTGCCCTGCTCGACCAGGATGAACGAACCGGTCAGCCGGTTGGCCCGGTAGCCGTCGTAAACCAGCGGCTTGCTGGTCCGCAGCCGGATCTCCCCGATGTCGTTCAAGGCCAGTTCGGCCGGGTGGAGCTGGGGATCGAACGTCTCCAGGTTGATGCGACTCTCGATCGCGGTGACGGCGGCCTGCACGGTTTGCGAGGTGTGTTTGAGGAAGAACTTCCGTCCCGCCTGCAACGGGCGTTGGTGCATCCAGCAGAGACGGGCGGACAGCTCACTGCTCAACCCGGGCAGCAATTCGGTTCCCACAATGGTGTCGCCACGGCTCACGTCGATGTCATCCGCCAGCACGAGAGTGACGGACTGGGGGCAGAAGGCCTCTTGCAGCGGTCCGTCGAAGGTCCGGATTTCCTTGATGGTGGTCTGGAGGCCGCCGGGCATGGCCAGCACGCTTTGACCCACGCGCACAATGCCGCCGGCGATCTGGCCGCTGAGTCCGCGGAAGTCATGAAGCGACTTGTCCGTCGGGTTATTCGGGCGGTTGACCCATTGCACGGGAAAGCGAAAGGCGCTGAGGTTCCAGTCGCTGGCGATGTGCACGGTTTCCAGATGACCCAGCAGGGTGGGACCCTGGTACCAGGGGGTCTTCGGGGAAGGGGCGACCACGTTGTCCCCTTGCAGCGCGCTCATGGGGATGAACTTCACGTCCTTCAGCACGTCCAGCCTCGGGATGAAGGACTCGATCTCGTCGCGGATTTCCAGGAAACGCTCCTCGTTCCAGTCCACCAGATCCATTTTGTTCACCGCAATGACGATGTGCGGGATGCCCAGCATGGCGGCGATGTAGGTGTGGCGCCGGGTCTGTTCGATCACGCCCTGGCGCGCATCCACCAGCACGATGGACAGGTTGGCCGTCGAGGCGCCGGTGAACATGTTGCGGGTGTACTGCACATGGCCGGGGGTGTCGGCGACGATGAACTTGCGCCGCGGGGTGGCGAAGTAGCGGTAGGCCACGTCGATGGTGATGCCCTGCTCCCGCTCGGCGCGGAGTCCGTCGGTGAGGTTGGCCAGGTTGATCTGGCCGCCGCCGGTGATGTCCGCCGAACGTTCGAGCGCCTCGATCTGGTCCTCCATCAGATTCTTGGAATCGTAGAGCAGGCGGCCGATGAGGGTGGACTTGCCGTCGTCGACGCTGCCGCAGGTGTTGAAGCGCAGGATGTCGATGGGATGATGTGAGGGGGAGGGCATGTTCAAGGGATGTCCAATGGGGTTGCGTGGAATCAATGCAGGCTTTGCCAGAGGGTTCTGGTGGCCAGGAGGCAGATGACGATGCCCACCACCGCCAGCATGGGTTTGTGGGGCAGGCGATGGCAAAGCCACGCGGCGAACGGCGCGGCCATCACCCCGCCGAGCGCCAGGCCCAGTACCACCGGCCAGTGGGAGGCGCCCAGGCTGATGATGAACACGATCGAGGAGGTCAGGGTGACGAAGAACTCGACGGCGTTGACCGTGCCGACGGTGAACCGGAACTCATTGCCGCGCGCCAGGAGTGTGGAGGAGACAATTGGCCCCCAGCCTCCGCCGCCCAACGCGTCGACGAACGCGCCCGCAAAGCCCAGTGGGCGCACGTAGGTGGCGACCTTGACCGGCGGGATGGTTCTGAACGCCTTGCCAAACACCACCAGGCCCATGCCCAGGATGTAAAGGGCGATCCACGGCTTGATGGTATCGCTGTTGAATGTGGTGAGCAGGTAAGCGCCGCACAGGGCTCCCAGCACTCCGGGAACCAGCAATTGCTTGAACATCGCCCGGTTCACGTTCCCGAAGCGGTGGTGCGAATAGGCCGAGGCGCCGGTGGTGAAGGTCTCGGCCATGTGCACCGTCGCGCTCACGGTGACCGGCGGCAGTCCGGTCGCCAGCAGAAAGGAGGATGCGGTCAGTCCGTACGCCATGCCCAAGGCTCCATCAACGGCCTGGGCGGCGAACCCGATCAACACGTACTCCAGGAATTCGGCCGTGATCATTTGGAAGTTCTCCTTGCACAGAGCCTCTGCTCGAGCGGTTCAATTCGTTTCGACTCAGAAATAACCGGCCTTCTTCCGGTCTTCCATGGCGGCTTCGCTCGATTTGTCGTCGGCGCGCGATCCCCGTTCCGTCACGCGCGCGGCGGCGATTTCGGCGATGATGTCATCGAAGTTGTTGGCCGGGCTTTCCACCATGCCGGTGCTGATGATGTCGCCGATGGTGCGCACGCGGACGACGAGCTCCTTGACGGTTTCCTTTTCCTTGGGGGGCATCAGGTCGGTGACCGGCAGCCATTGGTTGTGGCGGCGGACGCATTGGCGGCGGTGGCTGAAATAGATGCTGGGCACCTCCAGCTTCTCGCGTTTGATGTATTCCCAGACATCCATCTCGGTCCAGTTCGAGAGTGGGAAGGCGCGCATGTGTTCGCCGGGGTTGATGCGGGCGTTGTAGAGATTCCAGATCTCCGGCCGTTGGTTTTTCGGATCCCACTGGCCGAAGGAATCGCGGAAGCTGAAGAACCGTTCCTTGGCCCGGGCCTTTTCCTCGTCACGCCGGGCGCCACCGATGAGACAGTCGAATTGGAACTCCTCCGCGGCCGCCAGCAGGGTGGGAATCTGGAGCCGATTGCGGCTGATCTCGCCGGGGGTGGGAACGGCGATGCCGGCGGCGATGGCATCCTCGACCTTGCGCACGATCAGTTTTCCGCCCAGTTCCCTGGCCCGGCGGTCGCGAAACTCATTGAGTTCGGGAAAGTGGTGGCCGGTGTCCACGTTGAGAAGCGGCATCGGGATGTCCGACGGGCGGAAGGCCTTCTCCGCCAGCCGCAGCAGGCAGATGGAGTCCTTGCCGCCCGAGAAGAGGATGGCCGGGCGTTCGAACTCGGCGGCGACCTCGCGCATGAGATGGACGGCCTCCGTCTCGAGGTATTGCAGGTGATCGAGGTGATACGAATTCATGAGCTCAGGGATGTGGGGACACGTGTGCAGGTCAGATGCCCGTGCCCATGGCTTCACGGCCCCAGGCGGCATGGAGCCCGCACTCGCGCTTGTCATCGGCCTTGGCCGGATCAAAGTAATCCCACTCGTTGGGCAGTTGGTGTTGTTTGAGATAATGCTCCATGTCCGCATCGCTCCAGTGGAACAACGGGCTGACCTTGAGCGTGTTGAAATGGGCGTCGGCGACCACGACATCGAGTCCGGCTCGATTGGGGTTTTGGACCTTGCGCAGCGCGGTGAACCAGACGGTGGGCGCCAGTTCCCGCATGCCCCGTTGAAACGGATCGAGTTTCATCACCTTGCTGAACGCCTTGATGCGTTCCTCGTTTTCGGGGGTGGGCTCGGGCGCGCCGCCAAACACGGCATCGTAATGGGCGGCGGTCATCGCCGGCACGTAGGCCCGGACGCGCAGGCCCAGCCGCTCTTTCAAGGCCTCCGCGTGCCTGTAGGTGGCGGGACGGTTGTAGCCGTGATCGGCCCAGAGCACGGGAATGTCCGGTTGCGCGCGGGTGACAAGGTGGAGAAGGACAGCCTCGTAGGGGCGGTAATTCGTGGAGGCGATGGCCCGACCGCTGGCTTGCGCGAGCGCCCAGCGCACAATCTCGGGGGCCGACTGGCCGTTCAACTCGGCGTTGGCGTCGGCGACTTTTTCCAGTGTCCAGGATGGCATGGGATCGGTGTGTTTGGAGCTAGATCTGGTATTCCGGGTTGGGCTTGGATCGGCCGAACGAGAGGCGATTCCAGACCCGTTCATGGACGTAGTACAGGGCGACCTTGGTGAACAGTTCAACAAACCCGATCGACAGCGCCACCTTGGTCTGGCCTCCGGTGATGAGGTACGAGATGACGACGGTGTCCACGGTTCCCGTGACACGCCAGGAAATGGCCTTCACGACGCTGCGATAATGACGTTCGACCATAGCAATGAATTATAGGGGGGGTGCGGGCCCGAGCTCAACATTCCAGGGGTGCTGCCGGAATCCGGTCAGGCGGCGGCTGGTTCCTTCAGCAGCACGCGATCGCACCAGTCACCGAAGCGTTCCCCCTCCGCGCGTTCCCTGGCGTAGCGCGCGAGGACGGGTTCCAGTTCGGTTTCGAGGTCCGCTTCCTTGAGCAGGTCCTTCCAGACGCGGTTCATCCGGGTGCCGGCGGCATTGCCTCCAACCCAGACCTGATAGCGGCCCGGAGCCTTGCCCACGAAGGCCAGTTCGGCCATGTAGGGCCGGGCGCAGCCATTGGGACAACCCGTCGAGCGAATGATGATTTCCTCGCCGCCCAGGCCCGCTTTCTCACACAACGCCTCGATCCGGTCCACCAATCCCGGCAGCATGCGTTCCGATTCCGCGAGCGCCAGGCCGCAGGTGGGCAGGGCGGGGCAGGCCATCGAGGCCGCATGCAGCGCGCTCGCCTGGTTTTCCGTCTTCACTCCCCGGGTGGTGAGCAG
>JALOTU010000408.1 GCA_025457725.1 Verrucomicrobiota bacterium | reverse complement strand
GAGATTACCGACTGCCTGAGCGGCGATGTGAACAAGGATTTCAGCCAGCTTTGGGATGCCGTGGCCGAGTTTGTGGAATTGCCCGGCGAATTGCCCGTGGGCGCACCTGTGGTGGCAAATCAAACCGCGACAAAGGCCCGTTGAAGGCAAAGCGGTGTTCGTGTTGCGTGCTGCGCGTTTCCTACGGTAAGCTTGAACGTCCCAAGCCATGGTGGACGCAGCCGGTGGCCTGCAGCATCCGCATATGAACCTCATCCAACTCACCCCCGGCACCGGCGGCATGTATTGCGGGAACTGTTTGCGCGACAATGCCCTCGTGGCGGAATTGCGCAAACTCGGTCATGAGGCCCTGATGGTGCCGCTCTACCTCCCCCTCAAACTGGATGAGCCCGATCAGAGTGCGGGCACGCCCATCTTCTTCGGCGGAATCAATGTCTACCTCGAACAGAAACTCCCCCTGTACCGATCTGCCCCCAACTGGCTTCGTAATGTGCTTTCTTCGCCCTCGCTGCTCGCCAGAGCCGCCGGGCATTCGGCGAAAACGAAGCCGGAGGATGTGGGTGACATCTTGATCTCCATGCTGAAGGGAGAGGAGGGCCGGCAATCACGGGAGATCGATGAACTGGCCGCATGGCTCAAGACCCAGCCCAAACCCGACGCAGTTTGCCTGTCAAACGCGCTTCTGCTCGGCATGGCTCGCCGACTCAAACAACGGCTCAAGACACGGATTGTCTGCTTCATCCAGGGCGAGGATGCCTATTTGGATTCGTTGACGCCGACGTATCGCGAACCGGCGTGGCAGCTGTTGCGGATGAAGGCGGCAGAGGCCGATCTGTTCATCGCGCCCAACCAGTATTATGCCGCGGTCATGACCGAGCGGCTCTCCCTGCCGCCGGCAAGGGTCAAGGTGGTGCCGGATGGCATCCGGCTCGAAGGCTACGCCAACCAGAAACCTCCGAACCCGGAACCTCGACCGCCGACTTTGGGATTCTTCGGAAGGATGTGTCCGGAGAAGGGATTGCACCTGCTGGTGGATGCGTTCATCCAGCTTCGCAGGCGAGGCAGAGTGCCTGATCTTCGACTGAAGGTGGGGGGAGGCTGCGGGCCGGGGGATGAACCGTTTGTGTCCAGGCTGAGGCATCAGCTGGCGGAAGCGGGGCTGACCGAAGCAATGTCGTTTCATCCGAACTTGGATCGCTGCGGGAAGATCGCCTTCTTGCAGTCGCTCGACGTTTTTTCGGTGCCGGCCACCTATCCGGAGTCCTTTGGGACATATCTTGTGGAGGCTCTCGCGGCGGGGGTTCCGGTGGTGCAGCCACGATTTGCCTCCTTCCCGGAATTTGTTCAAACCACTGGTGGCGGAGTGTTGTATGAGCCGGAAATGCCGGGAGCCCTCGCAGAAAGCATCGAGGAACTGTTGTCCAGCCCGGGCCGGGCAAGGGCGTTGGGCCAATCCGGACAGCGTGTTGTGCACCAGACGTTTAGCGCCGAAGCAATGGCGAGGACGATGCTGGAAAGGCTGCAATCGCCCTGACCATCAACGCCGGCCTCTCGTGCGCGCAGCTCCAATCCCGCACGGCGGCATCACCAGCAGGCAACACTCTGGCGATCTCCCTGCGTCTGAGGCGGATTGGGCCATTTTCCCATCGTAAACCGCGAGGCGTGAATTTAGAATCCGCCCATGCCATACGAGATCACAATTCGACGCCGGGTGGAGTTCTCGGAAACAGACATGGCGGGCATTGTTCACTACTCAAACTTCTTCCGTTACATGGAGACGGCGGAACATGCGTTCTTCCGCGCGCTGGGCTTCTCCATCGTCACCAGCACCACCCGGCCGCCCGTGGGCTGGCCGCGGGTGCACGCCCACTGCGACTACCACGCTCCCCTGAGATTTGAAGATGAGTTCGAGGTGCAGCTGCTGGTCGTCGAGAAAAAGTCCAAGGCGCTGAGTTATCAATTCCGATTTCGGAAAGTCGGCGATGAACCACGGGAAGTTGCCCGGGGCAGGCTGACGGTGGTGTGCGTGACCCACAACCCGGACGGCTCCATGAGCGCCGTGCACATCCCGAAGGAGATCGCCGACCGGATCGATGAAGCCCCACCGGAGTTGATGGAGGGGTGAGGAGACGGCCAAACGGCCAAAAAGCCGGTCAGAAAGAGCTGGACAAACCTCCAATCCAGGCGCAGAACTGGAGGTGCTGCCGGGATAATCTTCGTCAGAATTCCAGCTACTGGATAAGCGGCAGCCGGGCGGGAGGGAGATTTTCAAGGTCGTTCACCGTTTACCAAAGCAACCGGCTCATGAAAAAAGCACTGCTCGCACCTGAAGTTCGCGCATTGGACCCAGCCAATCTGCCCGGAAAAGATCGTTGCGGTCGGATCTTTGTTCGGCCGTTAAAGGACCGACGCACTCCTGGGGAGCCCACACACCATGGGCATTGGGCTTTGAACCTGAATGCCGTCCTGGCGGAGGCGCCCGGGGAGATCTTCTTCCACCGTGACCTGATTTCCGGCTTATTCCGTCTCGCGCTCAGCCAGGCGGGTTACGATGCGGTGATGGACCCCACCGCAAACTCACGGATTTCGAGGCTCCCGGCTGGGTGTATCGTGCTCGAAGGCCAGGTCTGGAGCTTTCAATTTGAGACCCGTGCCGTCCCGAGTCTGGAATTGGATTTGTCGCTTCAGCTTCGTTCGTCGGGCCGGGCCGAAGTGCTGTGGCAATCGGATTTTCCGGAGGATAGCTCGGTGCCTTTTTGGATTGGCTTGGGTTGCGACCCCCGGGACATGGCGCGGGCTGCGATGCAAGAGGTCGTGGATGCCGCCCGACGGCAATTTGCCACGCCCGAGTTCAGGGAATCCGCCCGACAGAGGACGCCTCCCGCCCCGGAGCCGGAATCCGGCGCGGCCATGGAGGACTCGCATGCAGTGATTGGCAGCTCGAGCTGGACCGGCACGGACGAGGGCGAAATTAGAGCGACAGCGCATGTTTCAGGTTCGCCGCAAACAAAGGAGAGCTTTCCCGTCCGGGAGCCGCATGGCGCCGATTTGCGCAGCCTGCCGGGGAAGTCGCCGCAGCCGGTAAAGGCCTGAGTCAGACAGCTTTTCGGTTTGCCTCC
>JALOTU010000407.1 GCA_025457725.1 Verrucomicrobiota bacterium | reverse complement strand
CCTCGGCCAATTCTTGTGCTTGCGTTCGCTCATGTGCGACGAACTCCTTTCGCCGGGATGTGAACTGCCTTCTCCGCTTCCGAAGGGGTAAGAATGCCCCTTGAGCCCCGGACCCGGAGCGCGGACATTCTTGTCCGCAGCACGCCACGACGCCCCAGGACGTTCGCTGCTGTGGGAGAAGAGTGTCGTTGGAGGTCGGAGGTCTCTGCGCCCCCGGAGGATGGCGCGGTCCGCAAACACCGGAGCGCGGACATTCTTGTCCGCAGCACGCCACGACGCCCCAGGACGTCCGCTGCTGTGGGAGAAGAGCGTCGTTGGAGGTCGGAGGTCTCCGCGCCCCCGGAGGATGGCGCGGTCCGCAAACACCTGAGCGCGGACGCTTTTGTCCGCGAGTTGGTTGCGGCGGATTCGTGCGGACAGGAATGTCCGCGCTCCGATGGCTGGTGCTTTTGCATTCTGCGATCCTCCTTCTGTCTTCGCCTCACGCCGTCCGCTTGTGGTACCACCACCATTCAAACATCAGCACGGCCAGGGCGATCACGACCAGCGTGCGCCAGAGCTCGGCGTTGGCCTGTCGCTCGACGTTCGCCTCGACCTTGTCGTACTGGCCCAGGTTGAGTTCGTTTCGCGGCTGGATGTTGCTCTCGCGCACATCGAGCAGGTTGACGCAGAACGCGACCTCGTTTGTGCCCGCCTTGACCCGGTATGTGCCGCGCCGGGCGGTGTCGCCGAACACAATTTCCGGGTTGGCCGGATCCACATCCAGGTCGCGCGTCTGTCCGCCCGGCAGGCGGACCTGGGCGTCTTGCACCGGGCTGACCAGGGCGAGTTGGAAGGGGTCGCCGGCCCGCACCAGCAGCTGGGCGTTGCGGGCGTTGGCGGGGTTCAGCCATTCCACCGCGTTGGCGATGAAGATGGGGAAGGAAACACGCAGCGGCCAGTTGCTCTCCAGCGAATCGAACCCGACCCACGCGATGCGCTGCCGGCCGAGATTCCCCGCCACCATCAACGCCCCCCGGGGACATTCCAGCAACGCCGCACCCCATCCGGGCGACGACACCACGGCGCTCTGGCTCACGCCCACGTTGTCGAACGGCGCATAACGCAGCAGCGGATGCGTGGCCTTCCAGTCCACCAGGGCGGGCAACTCCACAGTCGACACGGTTTCGAACCAGTTCGTCGGCGACACCGCAAAGGCCAGCACGTTGCCCTCGGGCCACACGGTGGGCACCACGGCATCGAGCACCACGAAATCGTACGCCTTCCCGGCATCGGCGAGATCGGGCGCCACCGTGAGCTGCACGGACGGCACGGCATCCAGGGCCTTTTCCAGGAAGCGATTGCCGCGCGTGACCAGCAGCACCCTGGCCGGTTTGGGCAGGAGGCTCACCACGGACGCCTCGTTGTCCACGGCCAGGTCGTCATCGAGCTTGAGCCGCACCGTGAACACCCCATCGCGCTCCTGGGTCACCACGAACACCTCGGGACGCGAATCGCCCGGCCCGATGGTGATCGCCCGGGCGTCCATCGGCAGTCCGTCGAACAGCAGCTCCAGTTCGGTGGTGACGACGTTGGAGGAGGCGTTGAGCACGCCGGTGTAGATGGCGCGTTGCGCGGGGTTTTCCGGATTCGACCGGGCTTCCAGCGCGGTGATTCCGACGTTGTACGCCCCGCTGCCCACCTTGTGAAACACCAGCGGCAACCCCTTGTTCTCGAATTGCTCCAATCCGGGAACCGCCCCGTCGCTGAACAGGTGAATCTCGGCGGCGGTCACCTCCTCCTCGCCCCGCTTCTCGAAGGTGAAGGCCGCCGCGGTTTTCAAGGCGTCGGCGATCCGCGTGGGGGAATCCGCCGGCTGACATTCCTGAATCGCCCGGCGCAGCGTGGCCTTGTCCGACGTGGGCGATTGCTTCACCAGGGTGTTGGCCCCGGCCAGCAGCACCATCATCTGCTCCTCGGGTTTGAGGGCGTCCACCAGGCGGAGCGCCTCCTCCCTGGCGACGGCGAAGCGGCTGGGCGCGATGTCGGTGGACTGCATCGAGGCCGAGGCGTCGAGAATCACCACGCGCAACTGGCTGCCCGGGGATCTTCCCTGGAAGAAGGGGCGCGACAGCGCCAGCACCGCCAGGAGCAGCAGGAGGATTTGCAGGATGAGCAACCAGTTGTGGCGCAGCTTCTGGAAGGGGGCGCTCGCCTGCGTTTCTGCCAGGAACTTCTGCCACAGCAACGTGCTGGGCACCAGCCTCACCACCCGCTTGCGCTTGAGCAGGTAGAAGACGACGACGACCGGGATGGCGGCGGCGAAGAGGAAGGCGTAGGGGGCGAGGAAATTCATGTCGAACGCGGAGCGCGAAGTGCGGAGCGCGGAGCATCTAAAGAACTCGCGGTAGGCCTCGATTCGGTGGCATTCCGGCGGGCGGTGCGGATGGATGCAACAGCGATGGCTGTAAGTTCTCCGGCTTCTTTCATCAAGGGTTGAGCTGTGTCGGGTCTGAGGCGAGCCGACGCCGCTAGGAGATCCGCCCACAAGACTGACTCGTCAGCCTCCTCTTCAACAATACCCATCTTGGCGATGAAATCAGCCTGAGATTTCGCACGTGTGGCTGAGCGATAGTTCGCAGCGACCGATGTGCCCGATCGAAGCATCTGCTTTCCTAGAACTTCGCTTACCATGTCGCGTGGCAATTTCTCGACCACTTTGATGACTTCCAGTGCAAAGGCACGGGTGCGCTGTTTCAGATTTTCATTGTTCATGGCTGTTGATTTCCATCGTTGTGTTCCATTTCGCGATCCGCACTCCGCGTTCCGCGTTAGCCAAGGACTTCCGCCCGTCTCAGCTGTTTGAGGAGGAGATCGCCCAGATCCATGTCCGAGCGGGCGAGGAAATAGTGGATGCCGCGCTTCTGGCAAAATTCGCGCAACCGCCCGCAGAAATTCTGCACGGTCCGTTGATAGGCCGTGAGCCGGTACCTGCCGAAGGTGACCTCGCGAAAATCACCGCTCTCGGCATCCACCAACCGCAGATCGCCAAAGGTCGTCGGCGCGAGTTCCTCCGGGGCGAGGACGTGAACCACGTTCACCTGAAAGCCGCGTCCCACCAGGGTGTTCAGTCCAGCCTCATA
>JALOTU010000406.1 GCA_025457725.1 Verrucomicrobiota bacterium | reverse complement strand
TTGATGGCGTCGCGGATCAGGCGTTCATCGTAGGAGCTGACGATGGTTTCGACGGGCAGCCGATCCTGCGGCGGCGTCTGGATGGTGCTCATGTCGCGCGCGCCGCACATGGCCAGGTAGAGCGTGCGCGGGATGGGGGTGGCGCTGAGGGTGAGGACGTCCACCATGGTCCGCAGCCGTTTCAACCGTTCCTTGTGGGCCACGCCAAAGCGCTGTTCCTCGTCCACCACGACCAACCCCAGATCCTTGAACACGACGTCCGGTTGAACCAGCCGGTGGGTGCCCACGACAATATCGATCGCCCCCAGCGCGAGATCGCGCACGACCTGTTCCTGTTGTCCCCGGGAGCGGAAGCGCGACAGCAGTTCGACCCGGACCGGGTAGTCCGCCATGCGTTCCGAGAAGGTGTTGTAGTGCTGTTGTGCCAGCACGGTGGTCGGCACCAGCAGGGCGACCTGTTTGCCGCCCATGACAGCCTTGAACGCCGCGCGAATGGCGACCTCGGTTTTCCCGAAGCCCACATCGCCGCAGATCAGCCGGTCCATGGGACGAGCACGTTCGAGATCGGACTTGGTGTCGGCAATGGCGCGCAATTGGTCCGGTGTTTCCTCGTAGACAAAGGAATCCTCGAACTCCTGCTGCCAGCGGGTGTCGGGTTCGAAAGCATGACCGGGCTGGGACTCGCGCACGGCTTGGATGGCGAGCATGTCGGCCGCGACGTCGCGCACGGCATTCTCCGCCTGTTCCCTGGCCTTTTTCCAGCGGCTTCCGCCGAGGGTGTTGAGCGGCGGGTGCGCTTTGCCGGCCCCCACATATTTGCTGACCAGATGCGCCTCGGAAACGGGCACGTAGAGCTTGGGCGGGGGTTGTGCGGGATCCGAGGGGGCGTATTCGATGACGAGACACTCCGGCCCGGGGCCGTCCTGCCGGGTGTGCCGGCTCGTGCCGGCCGGGCTCGCCTCCAGCCCCACATACCGTCCGATGCCGTGCTGGAGATGAACCACCAGATCGCCATCCTCCAGATCGGTGAAGTCAATCTCGAGGGCCGACCGCGTCGTTTGGGCATGGGCGGCCTTGAGCCGGCGCGGGCGTTGAATCTTCTCGCGTCCGAACACCTCGGCGTCGGTGACCACCACGATTCCAGCAGCTTCCCAGAGGAACCCGCGCGAGAGCGCGCCGACATGCAGGGCCGGGTGGACGTCGGATCCCGACCCGGTTGCGCCCACACCCTGTTCGGCCCAAACCTCCTCGAATCGTCGGCGCTCGCCCTGGTTGTTGCACACCACGTGGACCTGCAATCCCCGTCGCATCCAACGGTGCATCTGTTGAAAGAACTCGCGACGCTGGATCTCCCGGATTTCCGTGCGGGGCGCCTCCTTCAGGTGGGGACGAAAGGCGTCCAGGGATTGCAGTTGCGGACTGGCGGGTTCACGCGATGTATTCTCCCCGGCGGCGGGCGGGCCGAGATCCGGCATGTCGTCCTCGATCAGGCCCACCAGAAGCTGGGCGTGGCGGCGGATGGTTTCCTGCAGGGTTTCCCATCGGATGAAGAGCGGATCGGTCGGTGCGAGCTTGGAGGAATACTCGGCGGCATGATCGGCCAGGCGGTCGGGTTCGCTCAGCAGCCAGAGCGTCTGGTCGGGGAGATGTTCCAGCAGTGTGCCGGTCACGTTGGCAATGCCCTGCTGAACCGATTGACGCAGCAACCCGAGCTCGCCGCCGGGCGTGAGGGTGATTTCCTCGATCCGTTCCCGGGAGATCTGGGTGACCGGATCGAAGTACCTCAACGAGTCCAGGTCATCCCCGAAGAACTCGAGCCGCACCGGCCAGGGATGGGCCAGCGGGAAAACGTCCAGAATGCCGCCGCGCAACGAGAGTTGCCCCTTTTGATCGACCTGCGCTTCGGGTTCGTAGCCCTGGTCCTCGAGCCATTCCACCAGATCCAGCGGATCGATTCGATCGCCCCGCCGGAGGCGGCGTTGTCGGTCAGCGATCGCCTGCGGGCTGAAGGTGCGTTGGAGCAGGGCGGTGACATTGGTGATGATGGGCTTTGGCGCGCGCGGTCTGGCCGAAAGGGTTGCCAAGGCTTCCAGCCGTTCGCTGATCACATCCGCATGGGGCAGCGCGGGTTCGTGGGGCAGAACCTCCCAGTCCGGAAAGAACAACGTATCGGAAGTCCCGGTCGGCTCGGACGGCGCGAGCAGGGCGAGCCAGGTGCGGACATCCTGATCGAAGAGTTCCTGTGTGCGACGGTTGTCGGCAACCAGGACAACGCCATGGTCGGGAAGACAGCGCTGGAGCAGGGCGGTGATGAACGCCTGCGCGGCCGGGGCCAACCCCGTGAGCAACGACAGTTCCCCCTTCTCCACGCGCCGGGCGAGGTCCTGCACGGCGGGAGATTGCGGAAGGGCCGCGAGCAGCGTTTCCGCGGCCGGGCTCGACGAGCGTTTCGCCAAGGCCGATGACACTTGCAGTCCGACAGGTTGGCGTCAAGTCGGGGGTTGGCGAGTGACGAGTGGAGGTCGGAGCTCAGCTTTTGGCGGGACAGCAAAGCGCGGCGGCGCGCGCGAAGCTTTTCGCTCCCAGTGACCCCGTAACGCCGACTTTCGAGTCGGCCCCCCTGCCGGCTGGAAAGCCGGCGTTGCGAGGGCGGTTCAGGGGCAGCCGCAGCGTATTTTGCTTCTACTCCCCGGGACGGCGCCTAAACTCTCCCGCATGGAAACGTCTGGCCGAATCGTCCTGAGCGAATTGATCAAACCCGCCATGGTTCAGTTGAATCTGACCGGGCGGGATCGGGACGCTGTCTTCGAGGAATTGGTGGATTTGATCCCGTGCGTCCAGGAGGATGCCGGGGCCCGCGAGAAGTTGCTCAAGGCGCTGCACGAGCGGGAGCAGTTGCACAGCACGGGCATCGGTGACGGGGTGGCCTTGCCTCACGCCCGCAACGCCCTGGTGGGTTTGGTGGATCAACCCGTCATCGCCTTTGGCCGTCACTCCACGGGGATTCCTTACGGCGCGATTGATGGCGAGCCGGCGCGGCTGTTCTTTCTGCTGGTGGCTCCGAGTGTGACGCAACACCTGGCGGTGCTCGCGCGGATCAGCCGGGTGCTGCGCGATCCACGGCT
>JALOTU010000405.1 GCA_025457725.1 Verrucomicrobiota bacterium | reverse complement strand
TGAAACAAGCGGAGGCGCTATGAACATGTCCCATTCCAGCAGCAATCGACCCGCCCAAACCAAACTGCGTCAGGCTCGGCTCGAATGCCCGACGGGTTGGAGGCGACGATGTGAGGAGCCGGAGAAACGCGCACGCCGCCTCACACAGTCGTCTGACATCGACGCCGACAGCGCATGTGAATGGTCCAGGCTGACCCGGCTTGCCCGGGCTCAAACCACACGACGAAAGGCGATCCGGATGGTCTTCAGTCCGGTGCGGTGGTTCGTTTTCGTAGCGTCGCTTCTCCTGTCGCTTCAGACTTTCGCCGCAACCCCTTTCGATCAGGCGAACCAGGATTACGCCGCCGGCAATTTCAAGGAAGCGGCGCGTGGATTTGAGCAGGTGATCGCTCAACAGGGGTATTCTGCTCCCGTGCTGTTCAACCTCGGCAACGCCTGGTTGAAGGCGGGCGAGCCGGGTCGGGCCATCTTGAACTACGAACGCGCCCGGGTGCTGGCGCCGCGGAATGACGCCATCACCCGCAACCTGGGCCTGGCCCGGGAACAGGCCGGCGTCGCCGTTCCTGTGCCTGGCACCCTGGAAAGGGCCGCACAATCGCCCAGCTGGAATGCACTGACCTGGGCGGGGATCGGGGCCCTGCTGGTGACCTGCGCGTCGATATTCCTTGCCCGCCTCCGCCCGTCGCTGCCGCGGGGGGGTCTGGGTTTCCTGACCGCCAGTGGCGCGTGTGCACTGGTTCTCGCCGCTTCCGCACTGGCAGTTCGCTGGCCGGAACTGGATCGAGCCGTGGTGCTCGCCCCGGATACCCCGGCCCGCATTGCGCCTGCCAACGCCGCGGCCGTGTCATTCAGCCTGCCCGGCGGGGAAACGGTCCGCGCTCAACAAGCGCACGGAGGCTTTGTCCTGGTTCGAACCGCCGACGGTCGTTCCGGCTGGGTGAGCGAGGCGCAAGTGGCCAAGATCATGGCATCGGACCAAATGGCGCAGTCCTGATGCGCAAGGCGCTTTGACGCTGAACCGGTCATCCGCTAGCCTCCCCCCTGCAAGGCTGAACCCTCATGCGTCTCCTGGTTGTGGAAGATGACAAGAAGATCGCCTCCTTCATCGCCAAGGGGTTGAAGGAGGCGGGCTACGCCGTGGACTCGGTGGACAACGGCGATGACGCGCTGCACTTCGGATTGAGCAATCATTACGATGCCGCGGTGATGGACCTGATGCTGCCGCAACTGGACGGTCTGAGTGTCATTGAACGCTGGCGGGCGCAAAAGGTGAAAACGCCGGTGCTGATCCTGAGCGCAAAACGGTCCGTGGACGACCGGGTGAAGGGCCTGCAGGCCGGGGGCGATGATTACCTCACCAAGCCGTTCGCGTTCTCCGAGCTGCAGGCGCGATTGCAGGCCCTCATCCGCCGCGCGTCCCAAAGCAGCGAGCCGAGCACTTTGAGCTACGCCGATCTCACCCTCAACCTGCTGACGCGCGAGGTGCGGCGCGGGGAAACGCCAATCGAGCTGCAGCCGCGCGAGTTCACGCTGCTCGAGTATCTCCTGCGCAACCCTGAACGTGTGCTGTCCAAGAGCATGATCATCGAACACGTCTGGGATTACGCCTTCGACCCCGCGACCAATGTGGTGGATGTGCTGGTCTGCCGGGTGCGCAACAAGGTGGACCGCGATTTCGAGCCAAAACTGATCCACACGCTGCGCGGAGCCGGTTATGTCCTCAAACGGGCCTGACAAACTCGCGGTCGGGTTCAGCCTGCGGCTGAACCTTGTTTCCGCCGCCGTGGTCACGGGGGTCTCCCTGGTCGTGTTCCTGGTCGGTTATTTTCTCCTGGGCTCGACCATCAAACAGAAGGACCGCGAGTTAATCATTGCCCAGCTGGAGGTTTATCGCGCGTGGTATGAACAGGGCGGGCTTCGGGAGTTGAGCGCGCGCTTCGCCGGGCGCAGCAGCGACGAGCGCGAGAAGTTCTTTGTGCGCGTGGTGGGGCCGGATCAAACCGCCCTGTTCCTGAATCTCCCGGGCACAGGCGATGTGCCGGACCTCAGCCGCCTGGCGCAGACCAACAGCGACGACATTCTGAACTGGGCAAAACTCCCGGGAGCGAACGACACGGCCCCGTGGCTGATCGCCACGGCGCAGCTGGCGGGCGGGCAATGGCTCCAGGTGGGCAAGGCGACCGATGCCCAGACTGCGCTATTGGAGCATTTCCGCATCGTGTTCGGATCCACACTCGCGCTGGCACTCGCGCTCGGCGTGGGGGCCGGACTGCTGCTCACCCGTCGCGCGTTGCAACCCATCCGCCACCTGCTCGGCGCATGTCGACGGGTCATTGCCACGGGCAAGATGGACGCCCGCATTCCGACCCGACGCGCCGATGACGAGCTGGGGCAACTGGCGACACTGTTCAACACGATGCTGGAACGCAACGAGGCCCTGATCCGAGGCATGCGCGAGGCGTTGGACAACGTGGCGCACGACCTCCGCACGCCCCTCACGCGCCTCCAAAACACGGCCGTGCGGGCGTTGCAGTCGGAAGCCGACCTGGCCGCGTGCCGCAACGCGCTTTCCGACACGTTGGAGGAATCCGGTCACGTCAGCCTGATGCTCGACACCCTGATGGACATTTCCGAGGCCGAAACCGGGATCATGAAACTCGACAAGACCGATGTGAAAGTCAGCGAGCTGGTGGAGGCGGTCATCGGGCTTTACGAACTCGTCTCCGAAGACAATCAAATCCGCATTACCGCGAACGTGCCGGACTCGATTCATTGCATTGCCGACCGGGGACGGTTGCAACAGGTCCTGGTCAATCTGCTGGACAACGCCCTGAAATACACGCCCAAGGGCGGCACGGTCGAAATCGCGGCCTCCGAGACCACCCGGGAGACCGTGATCACCGTCCGCGACACCGGCATTGGCATTCCGTCGCACGAGATCCCGCGCATCTGGGAACGGCTGTATCGCGGCGACAAAAGCCGGACCAAGCACGGTCTGGGCCTGGGCCTGAGCCTGGTCAAGGCCGTGCTGCATGCCCATGGAGGCGAGGTTGAGGCAAGCAGTGAACCGGGCCAAGGCTCGACCTTCACCGTCCGCCTCCCCGCCGCAGCATTGCCCTGATGCCGACGGCCC
>JALOTU010000404.1 GCA_025457725.1 Verrucomicrobiota bacterium | reverse complement strand
GAACACCTGTCGCTCCGGGGACGGCGCGGGCAAATCCTCCAGCCGGGCCGCGCTCGTGATCCCTGGATGACGAAACCCCGCCCGGCTCAGCACGATCGTTTCGCGTCCCGGCAGGGGGCGACCGATGGATTCGAAGGTCCTGCGCCCCATCACCAGCACATGGCCCATGGTGGTTTGTTTGAAGAACTTGAAGTCCTCGGGCAGATGCCAGGGAATCTCAGCGCCGCGCCCGATCACACGATTGAGCGACATGGCGGCAATGGCTTTGTAATGGATCTTCACCGGCGGCTCCTGCAATCGCGGACCAATCTCTGTTGTCCGCGGGCCAGCCGGGTCGCGTAATCGTCTCCACCGGCTGGTCGGCATTTCATTTCTGTCCGTAATCGCCAGCCAATAGGCTGCGCAAAGACAGATTCTCATCCAAATCTGGCCAACGACTGCCGTAGGGGGAAAGTTCTATGTGAGCCAATTGCTTGGGTGTGCCGCTGGTAAGCCTTGGGGTGCGTGCGACAGGAAACCGAATTTCCCTGCCACGATCCACGGAGATGATAATTTCGCCGTCTCGGAAGACAGTCGGCTTCACGCTATCGGCCAAAGTGTTCATGCCTCGCTTTGATGATAAGCCGTCGTGTTTCGGTTGCAAGCGCTTCGGCTTTCGCGAGCTTCTTGACGTTAAGGCTTTGAGACTCCCGCAAATCCACTCCGTCTTCCACCCCGAATTCGGTTTCGCCATTACCCTGCCTCTCGTGGATGTGGATTGGCCCAAGCTCGTTGCTGTAAAAGAAGAACCGCTGCCCCTCTTTCTCTAAAGCTTTCAGCCCGTCGCCAGATTACCTATGCCGGTTGAAATGGCGCGCTAATTTGTCGGGCCCTACGCACACCGATCGCCGCTGTCAGCCAATGCTTCGCTCTGGGGTTTCGGGTTCAGAGCTTCGGGTGGCTCGCGAACTTCGCCGCCGGGCGAAGGTGCTGATTCAGCGTCTGGTTCGCCCCTTTCCGGTTCTGGCGCCCTCTTCCTTGAACGAAGTATCAATCCCACTCCACCCAATACACAGGCGATTGTTATCGTATCAACCCCATGGTCCATCCACGGCTTGAAGAACACTGGACGCATGTCCAAGTCAACACGGACATTTTCATCCGCGCCGAAATCCAACACCCCAAGACCAGCACTTCCCGGAAAGGCCGCGAGCAATTGAGAGTACCTCAGCAGACCAGACACTATCAACGGCTCTGCGGAAACAGTGGCGTTGGAGGAGACAAACTGGCCCACGCTAAATCCCGAATCGCGAAGCCAGCGGTATGCGTTATACTGGATATAGCTGGCAACGGTGGTCATACCGCCACCGCCGCCTTGATGTGCGGGTGGGGATCGTAGCCCACCAGCTCGACATCCTCGAATTTGAAGTTGTGGATGTCTCGGACGGCCGGGTTGAGTTTCAGGGTCGGCAACGGTCGCGGCTCGCGGCCGAGCTGCAGTTTCGCCTGGTCCAGGTGATTCGAATAGAGGTGAAGATCTCCGAACGTGTGGACGAAATCGCCGGGCTGCAATTCGCACACCTGCGCCACCATCATTGTCAGCAGGGCGTAGCTGGCGATGTTGAACGGCACCCCGAGGAACAAATCGGCGCTGCGCTGGTACAACTGGCAACTCAAGCGGCCTTCGCTCACGTAGAACTGGAACAGGGTGTGACAGGGCAGCAGGGCCATCCGGTCGAGCTCGCCGACGTTCCACGCGCTGACGATCAGCCGGCGGCTGTCCGGGTTAGTGCGGATCTGTTGGATGACCTCGTCAATCTGGTGGATCACGCGCCCGTCGCGGGTTTCCCACGCGCACCATTGCTTGCCGTAAATCGGACCGAGCTCGCCGTTGGCATCGGCCCATTCGTCCCAGATGGAAACGCCGTTTTCCTTCAGATAGCGGATGTTTGTCTCGCCTTTCAGAAACCAGAGGAGTTCATGAATGATGGAGCGCAGGTGCAGCTTCTTGGTGGTGACCACCGGAAATCCGGCCTGCAAATCGAAGCGGGTCTGGGCGCCAAACACCGAGTAGGTGCCCGTGCCGGTGCGGTCGGCTTTGACCCGGCCCTCGGCCAGCACCTGGCGCAGGAGTTGATGGTACTGAATCATGCTCTGAAAGGGGGCCGCGATGGCGGCGGAAGGATTTAAGGCGAACTCCCTGCAGCCGCCAAGCAAAACCGCCGGGAAGGCCAATCGCCACAGTCAGGGAACGCAGGACTGAAATACCTTCACAATCGTCGGGGCTGGCTGGGCAGCGCCGGCTTTCAAATGGCATGGGAGGGGCTCGGCGTGCATGAGCTCAACTGGCCGGCAGGAAAGCCGGCGCGACCTCCGCCAAGGAACACAGAACCCCTTGCCATTTTAAGTCAGGCCAATAGCATGGCCCGACGTTTTGATGCGGATCCTGCCAATCATCCTGGTTTGCTGGCTTCTCCCGGCCTGTGCGGGATGGGGCCAGATTGTCAACGCCATCAATGCGATCGTGAGCGAGGCGGTCATCAGCGAGTTTGAGGTGCGCCAGGCAACGGCTCCGGCCGCCGAACTGCTCTTCCTCGAGTACCGCAACAATGTGCCCGTCCTGAATCAAAAATACGCCGCCGCGTTGCGCGACAATCGGGAGCAGCTGATCGAGCAGCAGTTGATCCTCGCCGAGTACCATAGCGCCGGATACAACCTGCCGGAGAGCATCATCGAGGACACCATCCAATCCCGGATCCGCCAGCGCTGGGGGGACCGGCGGACGTTGACCAAGTCGCTGCAGGCCGAGGGTCGCAGTTACGAGAGCTGGTATCGTCAGGCGCGCGACCAGATCATCATCGACAACATGCGCGCCTTCAACCTGGGACAGGAGCAGTTCGTTTCGCCGCGGCAAATCGAGGAATACTACAAGGCGCACCTGGCGGATTATCGGCTCGAGGATCAGATCCATCTGAGCATGATCGTGTTGAACAAGGCCGGCGGGACCAACGATCCGGTGCCGGCTCTCGCCGCGGAGATCCTCGGCAAGATCCGGCAAGGCGAGTCGTTTGGCGACCTGGCGGCCACCTACTCGGACGGCTCACAACGCCGGCAGCGCGGGGATTGGGGTTGGGTCGACCGCTCCGTCCTGCGCGAG
>JALOTU010000403.1 GCA_025457725.1 Verrucomicrobiota bacterium | reverse complement strand
GCGATAACCGGCCACCGCCTCCGCGGCGGTGGGCGCACCGGTGTCGTAGCTATACAGCCACGCCATCAGCCACAGGAAGGACGCCTGGCCGAGCGCCAGTCCGCTCTTCAAGGCAAATCCAATGGTGGCAAACACCATGCCGGTGAACCGGCGACCAATCTTCCATTCCGAGTAATCGGCCACGTCAGCGAAGATGGCCCAGACCAGTGGGATCGTGGGTGCGTAGAAAGCCGACCCCAGGATCGTCAGCCCCACCATCCCATAGACATTGGTGGGAGGGAGCAGATAAAAGGCGAAGGCGGTCAACGTCGAGAGCGCAAAGCCCGCCACCGCCACCGCCTTCTTCCCAAACCGATGCGCCAGGGAGGCCGACAGCAGGATGACGATGATGATCGTCGCGGTGCCCGCCATGTTGACGATGCTGTTGAACACATCCGCCACGTTCGAGGTGGTGAGATGATCGCGCGTGCCGTGAACGATGTAGCCCAGCCATTCGAGCAATCCGCCGGGCTTGGCTGCGCCTTCAGCCAACGCGGGCGCCGTGAGGCCCAGCTTTTCCACAAAGTCAAACATCGACGCCTTGTCGGCGTAGTAATGGTAATAGTTGTAAAGCGCGCCGCCGCGGAACGACAGGATGGCAAAGTGGACCAGCGTCATCACCACCATGACGCGCCAGGGACCGTTCTTGAGCAAATCCAGGAAGTCCTGTTTTGGCGACGCCTTGGTTTCCACCACGGGTTTGATGCGTTCGCGCGTGGTGAAGAAGGTGATCATGAACAGGACCAGGCACAGCACGGCCCAGATGGTCATCGTCACCTGCCAGCCGTGGGCGCGGTCATGGCCGACGGCGAACTTCGCCACCAGCGGGAGCGTGAGGCCGCCGACGATGAACTGCGCGATGTTGACGGCGATGAACCGGTAGGAGTTCAACCGGGCGCGCTCATCCAGATCGGCGGTCATCACCGCGCCCAGCGCCGAATACGGCATGTTGTTCATCGAGTAGAGCGTCATCAGCGCCATGTTGGTGATGGCCGCGTAGGCCACCAGGGCGGCGTAACTCCATCCATGCGGAGTGGTGTAGGCCAGCACCATCACCACCGCCCAGGGCACCGCCGTCCAGAGAATCCACGGCCGGAATTTGCCCCAGCGGGTGTTGGTGCGGTCAGCCAGCACGCCCATGATCGGATCGAAGCAGGCATCCCAGAGCTTCGGCCAGAGGAGGATGGCGGCGGCGGCACTCCACTTTAATCCAAACGTGTCCGTGTAGAAATTGAGCTGGAACAGGATCATCGTCATGAAGACGAAATTCGCGGCGGCATCGGCGGCGGAGTATCCAGCCTTCTCCACGAAGGACAGTTTCTGATGGAAGTGGGGTTCGAGCGTCGTTTTCATCTCATCGCATCGCGGTGGCAGGGCGGGCGGGCATGTTTCGCGTCATTGTCCGGCAAACCCCCGGAAGGACGCGAATCATGATGGAACAAATACCACCGGCCCCTGAATTCGCAGATGGAGTGGTGCGTGGTCCAGCCGACCACGGGCGTCAGGATCACTCCCTGATAGGTGAACGGCCCGTAGGGGTTGTCGCCCGTGGCGTAGCACAGCAGGTGGGTATTGCCGGTCGAGTATGAGAAATAATATCTCCCATTGTGCTTGTGCATCCACGACGCCTCGAAGAACCGGCGGTCATGGTCCCCGGATTTGAGGGGCTGGCCGCTCGGGTCGAGGATGACCAGGTCGCGCGGCGCCTCGGCGAACTCCAGCATGTTGTCGCTCAACCGGGCGATCCGGGGGCAGAGCGCCGGTTCATGATCCGCCGGCTCCTTCCCGCACTCGAGGGCCTTGTTGTTGCGGTAGCGCTGCAATTGGCCGCCCCACAATCCGCCGAAGATCAGATAATGGCTCCCCTGGTCCTCGAACGCGCAGGGATCGATGGAATAGCTGCCCTTGATGGGATTGTCCTGCGGGAGGAATGGCCCTTCGGGCCGGTCGCTTACAGCCACGCCGATGTGAAAGACGTCGTTCTTATCCTTGAGTGAAAAATAGAGATAGTAGCTGCCGTTTTTGAACGCGCAGTCGGAATCCCACAGCTGGCGGCCGGCCCAGGGAATGTCGTTCAAATCCAACACCACGCCGTGGTCGGTCACCCTGCCCTCCACGGAATCCAGCGACAACACATGGTAATCCCGCATGTCAAAATGGTCGCCATTGTCGTTCTCGGGGATGCCCGATTCGATGTCATGCGAGGGATAAATGTAGAGTCTGCCGTTGAAAACATGCGCCGCAGGATCGGCCATGTAGGTGCCGTCGGGAACGAGGTATCTCGGGTTGTTCATAAATCGCTTTCTTCAAAGTTGCGTGAGTCGGGTTTCATCCCGGGTGACGGACGCACCGCAGGCTAACAGTTTGCCGCCGGAAGCCCATACGACATTCTTCGTATCGAGTGATGCCCGGGAGGGGTGCGGCCTTTCGCCGTTTCTTCCGCCCCGGGCGAAAGGCAACGCCCGCCGGGCAGCCGCGTCATTGCGGGGTTCCCAACAGCGCGGATACGACAAATGTCGTATGGCTTGCCTGCTGCCTTCCAGATAGTCTCCAAGAACAGCATGTTCAGGACAAGACGACACCGGCTCCGGCCGCCCCCCGGCCTCGTTTTCGTGGTGGCTTGCGCCCGGCAGCTCCCGGCAGATCAACCGTCGGCTCCGCACTGTGATCTGGCCGACCCGAGTTCATGGCTGACCCAAGACCACGTTCCCATTGATTTCTCCATCGACACAACCGCCGCTCCCTGAATCATGCAGCCTCACTCCGTCACTTCCTGCGCTTTGGCTCTGGTCGCCGGGAACGCGCTGCTTTGCTTTGCGACGATCCTGACCGCCGAACAGGTCAGCGGTCCCGATGGCAACCTGTGTGAGAACCTCGTCTTCAGCCAGCACTTCGCCGACAATGAGGCGTTCAACAGCACTGTGTTCCCATTCATCCGGAATCCGGTGGCCGCGATGGACTACGGACCGCTGGTGCTCAACCGCAGATTTGCCCGATGGCAGGGCGGGCATCAAACCCGTATCCGTCGGCGGTGATGGCATGGTCCGGCCCACACTTGAGCCCGGCGGCGGGGCGGTCCTGTTCCAATGAATGGGTGGACGCGCGCGAGAGCTTCATGGCCCGGGTGCTGCCCGGTACGGTGCAGCGCCTCCTTGGCGAGGAGGATTTCGGCACCGCCGGCGATTATTGGCCGGATCCGATGCCGCCGGTCAATCAACTCATCGGGCGCATCCTCGCCTGGCGGCAAGGCGACGGGAGCCACGAACTCACCCCCAACGGGCCGGCGTTTTTCGAGTGGGTGCCGAATGTCATCGCGGACGCGGCGCTGCCAGCCGCGTTGCCGCTCGACCCTTCCCCAGCGCCGGACAGCTTCTGGAGATCAGCCAGATGAAGTCACGAAATGAATACCGTCATCCCGCCAAACCAACCCATGCCCAATAACCTGCTCATTGCCACCCTTTGCCTTCTTGCCTCCGTGTCCGCCTCCACCGCGGCGCGCGAGCGAATCTCCATCAACGACAACTGGCGTTTTGCCAAGGGCGATCCCACGAACGTGGACTCCAGGGCACTGCTCTACGACGTGCGCCCGGTGTCGCGCGGCGAAGACCAGCAGGAACGCCTGGCCGAAGCCACGGCGGATGCGTCAAAAGTGGATGCGGGCGGCCACCCGGTGCTCAAGCCGTGGATTCTTCCGTCGGGAAACCGCTTCATCAAAGATCCGTCGAAGCGATTCGTCCGGCCCGAAGGCAATCCGGGCGCGGATATTCCCTTCGTGCAAGCCGCTTTCGACGACCGCGCCTGGCGGGAACTGGATTTGCCGCACGATTGGGCGATTGAAGGGCCGTTCAAGTCAGGTGGCGTGGGCGGGGGCATGGGGCGCCTGCCAAGCCCCGGCATCGGTTGGTATCGCAAGAAACTGGATATCCCCGCCAGTGACGCGGGAAAATCCATCTTCCTCGATGTGGACGGCGCGATGGCCTATGCGGCAGTGTGGCTGAACGGCCAACTCGTCGGCGGCTGGCCCTACGGCTACAATTCGTGGCGACTCGATCTCACGCCGCACGTCGTGTCCGGCGGAGAAAACCAGCTTGCCGTCCGCATGGACAATCCGCCGGACTTTTCGCGCTGGTATCCCGGCGCGGGCCTCTACCGCAACGTCTGGCTCACCAAGACCGCGCCGGTTCACGTGGGACAATGGGGAACGTACCTCACCACACCACAGGTGTCCGCCACCTCCGCGACCCTTCATCTCGAAGTCACCGTGGACAACGATTCAGCCGCGGAGGTTGAGGTTGAAGTTGCCAGCGAGATATTTGTTCTCGGCGCGGAAGACCGGCCAGAGGGCAAACCAGTGGCGACGATCCAGCCGGCGATGGTGACGGTTGGGGCGAAGTCGAGCGCGAGCGTCAGTGGTTCGGTGGTGCTGCCCCGTCCCAGACTCTGGGGCCCGCCGCAGCAGCAGCAGCCCAACCGGTACCTGGCCGTGACCACCCTCTCCCGGCAGGGGAAGCCGTGTGATCGTTATGAAACGCCGTTTGGCATCCGTTCCATCGA
>JALOTU010000402.1 GCA_025457725.1 Verrucomicrobiota bacterium | reverse complement strand
TCGAAGTTCATGCCGCGTCCCTTGAACACGGAATGGTAGTGCCCGGCGAGCGAGTCCGTCACGAGACGTTTCGTTCGGATCTCGATCTGGCGCACCTTGCTCAGCATTTCGCGGGTGGTATCGGTGGTCATGACAGTGCAGTTCTTTGTTTCAAGGTCTCACTCGGGTCGCATGGCCTCAGGGCACAGGCAGCTCTTCGACGATCTTTTGGACAAGTTGTTCCGACGTGATGTTCTCCGCCTCCGCCTCGTAGCTGACCGTCACGCGATGGCGCAGCACGTCCAGCGTGATGTCCTTGACGTCCTGTGGGGTGACGAAGCCGCGTCCCTGGAGGAACGCCCAAGCCCGTGCGGCCAGCGTGAGATAGATCGTCGCGCGCGGTGACGCGCCGCACTGGACGTAGCCGTTCAGATCGATGCCGTAGGGTTCCGGGTCGCGTGTGGCGAGCACGAGGTCCACGATGTAATCCCTGACCTTGTCATCCATGTAGATGCGGTTGACCACGTGGCGGGCGTTGGCGATGGCCTCGGTGGATACCACCTGTCCGACTGTGTAGTCCGGCTCGCTGGTGCCCATGGAATCCAGAATGGCGCGCTCTTCCGAGCGATTGGGGTAATCCACCACCACCTTGAGCATGAAGCGGTCAACCTGCGCCTCGGGCAGCGGGTAGGTGCCCTCCTGTTCAATCGGGTTCTGGGTCGCCATGACCATGAACGGATCCGGCAGACGGTGGGTTTCCTCGCCGAGTGTGACCTGGCGCTCCTGCATCGCTTCGAGCAGGGCGCTCTGCACCTTGGCGGGAGCGCGATTGATTTCGTCCGCCAGGATCAGGTTGGCGAAGACCGGGCCGTGCTTGGTGTGGAAGCTTCCGTCCTGAGGGTTGTAAATCATGGTGCCCACGATGTCCGCCGGCAGCATGTCCGGCGTGAACTGGATCCGGTGGAAGCTGGCGGCGATGGTGGAGGACAGCGTTTTCAGGGCGAGCGTTTTGGCCAGGCCGGGCACGCCCTCAAGCAGGATATGGCCCTTCGACAGCAGACCGACCATCAAGCGATCGATCAGCGCTTGTTGACCGATGATCACGCGCCCCATTTCCTGGCGAAGCGGTTGGACCCAGGAGGAATTCAGTTGCACCGCGTCCTGCACGGCCCGGATATCCGCGTTGGGTCCGGGTGTGAAATTGCCGCCGTTCCCATTGCCTCCCGAGGCATGGCGGCGATGGGTGGGCAGAGGGGTCGGGGCCAGAGGGGGGCGTTTGAATTTAGCCGCGTCAAAATCCGCATCGGTGCGCCCGGGGGCGAGCGCCGGGGCGACGGTCGGGGATGCAGTTGTCGTGTTCTTGTTCCAGAATCGGTTTTTCATATGTGCGGTCAATCGATGTTGTATTGCTGTTGTCCGTGGACGCAACCTTTCCTTTGAATTACAAGTGTGAAGGCTTTCGGGTTGACGAGAGCGCCCATGGGAGCATGCGCTGAAGGGGCAGGGGCACCCGGCACGTCTGATGGGCAAAGGGCGCGCACCCGATCTCCGCCCATTGAACTGGAGCGGCCCCCAAACGGCCTGGCTTTGGGTCGTGGCGGGAAACCGGCAGGCGACCCCGGAGTCTCTCTTCGGTGAAGTGCGAAAGGACTTGATGAGGAACACAGAATCGCTACAAATAGCCGCGACACGCTCCTGATTGGCGCACGATGGCGAAGCAAGGACTATTGGAAGTCTTTGGTATTGAGAACACTGCGAGGTCTGGCGCCTTGAAC
Source organism: Verrucomicrobiota bacterium (assembly GCA_025457725.1). GTDB lineage: Bacteria > Verrucomicrobiota > Verrucomicrobiia > Limisphaerales > DSYF01 > JALOTU01. The sequence goes on along the minus strand of JALOTU010000402.1, from coordinate 2,797 downwards.
TTGAGGTTCGACTCACTTCACCCGTTCCGGTCCAGTTCGCGGTTGGTGGCAATCGAACCCGAAACAGACGGCTTCGGTCGGGCAGGGGTGGCTGGCCGGTTGAACTGGAAAGCTTGATCGTGGGATTACTGAAGCCAATCAAAGCGGAGCGCGAGCGCGAGCGCTTCTATCTTTTTGCGGGCATGGGTGGTCGCCCGGCGCGACGGAGACATCGGGCGTTTCTGCTGGCTTCCGTGATTGTGGCTGCCGCCGTGTCGCTTCTACTCGTCGCCTTGTTCCTCTGGATTCACATGGGTTGAGATGCTTCCCGCCCCGGGCGGTGCGCCCTTCATGGCGCAATGCTGCGTCAAACGCTGTCGGAGACAAAAACAGCCGGGCTAGAAGCCCGGCTGGTGAGATGGGTCTTGGCGGTCAGTCCGGCTATTTGTTGACCAGTTGCACGGCGATCTGCTTTTCCAGCTCATAGGCAAGCTTCATGTCGGTGCCTCCGGCCGACGTGCGGGCCTGGACCACCACGGAAGTCACCTTGGCGTCCACGGCTTCCACCCGGATCCAGATATGCCGCTTGTTCACCCGGCCCTCGACGGATCGCGCCGTGCCGCTCTTGTCATACAGCGTGGCCTCATTCTGGAGGGTGCCGTTGAACTTGATGACATAGACCGCCGCATCGAACACCTCCTGGACCGTCCGTTCATAGCGGCCCTCGACCTTGTCCTTCACAAACGGGACGCCGCCGGTCTTGGTGTCACTGACGGTTTTCACACATCCCACCGCAAGAATTGCCGGGAGCAGAAGGGCGGACCAAAGTTTCAATTTCATGCGTTGTAATCAATCAAAACGCCATCGGTCGTCAAGCATGGATTGGCTGGGCGGGCAATATCGGATGAAAGATGGGCAAGATTTCACTGGCTCCGTTGGCGACGAATCCCTAGGCTCATCAGTGGAGACCCTGATTATGGACGTCATTTTTGATTGCCCCCATTGTGAGCAGGAACTGGAAGTGGATGCCGCAGGCGCCGGCACCGAGATCGAGTGTCCATCCTGTTCGGAGAAAATCACCATCCCCAAGCCCGGAGACGCCGGGGTCCGGGTGAGCGGGGGGGTGGAATTGGGAGGGACGGCCAGGGACGGGGCGCATCCCGTCAACCCCATCGCCTCCTCGGCAGCGGCCCGGGTGGAGATGCACCTGAAAGTGCCGGTGCGGGATCAGCCTTCGGAATCGTTGATCGCGAAGCCGCCGCCGCCGCTCGAGGTGGCCGCCAAGGAAACGGACAAACGGATTCGGATCAAGACCATCCGGCACACCGACTGCATCGAGGTCGGACATGACCGGTTTGACGAGGTCGTCACCCAGTTTCTGTCGAAAGTCGGCGAGAAGAGCATCATCAGCATCAATGTGTTCAACTACACCAACCTGGACATTGGAACCCAGAAGCTGATGACCGAGTACGGTGCGTTGATCATCTATCGCGGATAGCGGCCCTCGGGTCCGGCCCGGGAGGGGCGATTGCCTCGGGCTGCGTGTCTTGACTTGCGTCCGAGCCGTTTATAGCGTCCCTCCATGATTCGCGGTTTCACTCGTGTTGCCTTCACGATTCTGGTTTTGCTGCTGGGGGTGTATCGTTGCCCGGCGCCCCTGATCTTCACCCCGGGTGAAGGTTGGATCTATGAACCTGCCGGCAGCACCGGGGCCTGGCGCCGCGACCGGGCCAAGGATCAACTCATCGTTGCGCAGGACGCCTACGACCGGGAGAGTTACGGCCTGGCCTTGAAAGCCGCGAAGCGCACGGTGAAGACCTGGCCTTTGTCCGACTACGCTCCGCAGGCCCAGGAACTCGTGGCCAAATCCTACGACGCCAAGGGCGATCCCCAGAGGGCGTTCAAGGAGTACCAAAACCTGGTCGAAAAGTATCCCATGCGGGCCAATTATGAGGAGGTGACGCGCCAGCAGTATCTCATCGCCAACCAGTTTCTGGCCGGAAAGTGGTTCAAGCTATGGGGATTGATTCCCTATCCCCCGTCCATGGACCGGGTGGCGGGGATGTATGAGAAGATCGTCAAGAACGGTCCCTACAGTGATATCGCCCCCGAAGCCCAGCTCAAAGTCGGGGCGGCCCGTGAAAAGCAGAAGCATTATGACGAGGCGGTGCAGGCCTATGAGACGGCGGCGGATCGCTACAACGATCAGCCAAAGTATGCCGCCGACGGGTTGTTCCTGGCAGGCATGGCCTACAACGCCCAGACGGACAAGGCGGACTATGATCAAGGCCAGGCGATTCAGGCCATTGAAACGCTGACGGATTTCATCGCCCTCTACCCCGAGGATCCGCGGGTGGCGGAAGCGGAGGCGGTGATTGCCTCGTTGAAGAACGAGCGTGCGCATGGAAGTTACAAGGTGGCCAAGTTTTACGAGAAGCGGCACAAGTGGAGTGGGGCCCTGATTTACTACAATGAGGTGATTGTGCTCGGGCCGGACTCGCCCTACGCCGAGGAGGCGCGCGAACGCATCGAAAGTCTCCAGGCCTATGTCAGGGGCACCGCGAAGTAGGGTCGGATGGGGATGGGCCCTGCTGGCGGCGCTGCTCACCCTGACGGGGAGCGGTTGCGGCGGCTATCGACTGGGTCCCAGCAACGGGGTCTCCGCCCGGGGGCAGTCCGTTTACGTTCAACCCTTCCTCAATGATACCCTGCAACCCGGATTGGAGGACAACCTGACCCATGCCATGAGGATTGGCCTTCAGCGGGAGGGGACCTATCGGCTGGGTTCCCGGGGTGATTGCGACATTGTCCTGGAGGG
>JALOTU010000401.1 GCA_025457725.1 Verrucomicrobiota bacterium | reverse complement strand
CAGTTCGATTTCAAACTGACCCCGGAGGGGCGCAGTCTGGGGTTAACATCGCAGGATGTGGCCCGACAGATTCGCAGCTCCTTCTACGGCGCCGAGGCGCTGCGCCAGCAACGGGGGCGCAATGAGGTCAAGGTGATGGTCCGCCTGCCCGAGGAGGAACGGCGCCAGGAGTTCAACATCGAGAACCTCCTGATCCGCACCCCCGCAGGCACCGATGTGCCGTTGAGACAGATCGCCGAGGTGGGTCGCGGTCGCGCCTACACAAGCATCGACCGCCGCAACGGGCGCCGCACGGTTTCGGTGACCGCCGACGTGGAACCCATCGGGGAAACCTCCCAGGTTCAAGCCACACTGGATGAGGTTGTCCTGCCGCAACTGGCCCATGATTATCCCGGGCTGACGTACGGCTACGAGGGGCGCCAGGCCGACATGGCGGACAGTATGAAGAGCCTTTACACCGGGCTGCTGCTGGCGCTGCTGGCCATCTACTTCCTGCTGGCCGTGCCCTTCCGCAGTTACACCCAGCCCTTCATCGTCATGGTCAGCATCCCCTTCGGCGTCGTGGGCGCGGTCATCGGACACGCCATCATGGGCTACAATCTGAGCGTGATGAGCATGATGGGCATCATCGCATTGTCGGGCGTGGTGGTGAATGACTCGCTGGTCCTGATCAATTATGCCAACCAGCTGCGCGACGGCGGCATGTCGCTGGCCGACGCGGTGTCCAACGCCGGCATTCGCCGCTTTCGTCCCATTCTGCTGACCACGCTGACCACGTTTGGCGGGCTGGCCCCGATGATCTTTGAAACCTCGCGGCAGGCGCGATTCATGATCCCGATGGCGCTGTCCCTCGGCTACGGCATCCTCTTCGCCACGTTCATCTCGCTGCTCATTGTTCCCTGCCTGTATCTGGTGGTGGAGGACGTGAAACACTGGCTGGGCCTGGGCCCGGAGGTTCCGCAAAGCCTGTCCGTTGACACTCCCGGGGCGACTCTCTAGCCTCCGCGCGACATGTCGAAGCTTCCGTTTGAACTGCTCCTGGCCCTGCGTTATCTCCGGCCCAAACGGACGTTTGTCTCCATCATCACCCTGATCTCCATGCTCGGGGTCACCTTGGGGGTGATGGTGCTGATCGTGGTGATCAGTGTGATGAGCGGGTTCGACAAGGAACTGCGCGACAAGATCCTCGGGTTCAGCCCGCACCTGCGCGTGCAGGGTTGGGAGGGGCCGTTGAGCGATTACGCGCTGGTCGCGCAGAAGATTGCCGCGCATCCGCAGGTCAAGGGCGTGTCCCCCTTCGTCATCGGTCAGGTGCTGGTCGAAACCGAACCGGACCACGGCCAGCCCCTCGAGGCCGCGCCGTACTTCCGCGGCGTGGATCCCGATACCGAGGGCAGCGTGAGCGTGCTGCCCGAGAGCATCATCGCCGGCGAGTTCGATCTGGAGGGCCGCAGCGTCCTGCTCGGCTGTGAGTTTGCGCGAGCGATGGGCCTGCGTGTCGGGGACCGGCTGTCCGTCTATTCCACCAAGGACATCCGCCGGATGCGCGAGAGCCAGCGGAAGGGGGAGGAGGTGGCGGTGGTGGCCGAGGACTTCACCGTGCGCGGCATCTTCGATGTGGGCTACTACGAATACAACGTCAATTTCATGGTGGTTTCCCTGGAGAACGCCCAGGAGTTCAATGACCTGGGGGACACGGTGCATGGCTTGATGGTCATGGTGCGCGACCCGGACCGGGCGGCGGAGATCCGGCGGGGACTGTCGGCGCTGATCGGGCCTGACTACAAGATCCAGCTGTGGACGGAGGAGAATTCCTCCATTCTCGACGCCATCATTGTCGAGAAGAACGTGATGTTCATCGTGCTGTTCTTCGTGATGATTGTGGCGGCGTTCGGCATTGCCAGCACGCTCATCACCTTCGTGGTGCAGAAGACGCGCGAGATCGGAATGCTCAAGGCGCTGGGGTGCACCGGATGGCAGATCTGCCTGCTGTTCCTCAGCCAAAGCGCCTTCGTGGCGGTCACCGGCGTGGTCTGCGGTTATGCCTCGGGCATGCTGGCGCTCACCTACCGCAACGAGTTCCTTGGATTGATGAATCGCTGGACCGGCTTTGAGTTGTTTCCCGCGGACATCTACGGGTTCAATCAGCTGCCCGCCCTGATTGTGCCCCACGACATCCTGCTCATCTGCGGCAGCGCGTTTGTGATCTGTGTGCTGGGGGGGGTGATCCCGGCCTGGATGGCCGGCCGGTTGGAACCCGTGGAGGCGTTGCGCCATGAATAAGCCGGACACGACCCTCATCGAGGCGCGCCGGGTCACCAAGACCTACCAGCTGGGACGCCGTTCGCTGGAGGTGTTGCGCGGGGTGGACCTGCGCGTGGTCCGGGGCGAGTTCCTGGCCCTGCGCGGCGCCTCGGGCGCGGGCAAGAGCACGCTGCTCCATCTGCTGGGCGGTCTGGACGTGGTCAACAGCGGGGATGTGCTGCTGGAGGGATCCAGCCTCGCCCGCATGTCCCAGAACGAACTGTCCCGGCTGCGCAATCGCCGGGTGGGCTTCATCTTTCAATCCTACCTGCTGCTGCCCGAGCTCGATGCCTTGGAGAATGTCTGCCTGCCGGCACGCATGGGCCGGGTCTCAGCAAGACATTGCGAGCAGCGCGCGCGGGCACTGCTCGATCGCGTTGGTTTGAAGCACCGCGTGGATCACAAACCCTATGAGTTGTCCGGGGGCGAACAGCAACGGGTGGCGATTGCTCGGGCGCTGATCAATGAGCCGGATGTGATCCTGGCCGATGAGCCCACCGGGAACCTCGATTCGCACACCGGCCAGTCCATCGTCGATCTGCTGTGCGAGATCCAACAGGAACGCCAGGCCACGCTGATCATCGCGACCCACGACGCCCACCTGGCCGCGCGCGCGCCGCGCGTGATCGAGCTGGTGGACGGTCAGATCAGCACCGACGGGCAGCCTTGAGCCGGGACGGAAGTCGGTCCGGTCTTTCGCGATGTCCGGAAGCAAGGTTCCATCACGGTTTCCCTTGAGCAGCCTGAATAAAACTGCCACAATCCACGTCATCAAGAACAACAAAATGCCATGGATCATCGTGCTATGCAGCAGACCAAGAATCCCCTCACCCGAAACCTCCCCCGCCGTGATTTCCTG
>JALOTU010000400.1 GCA_025457725.1 Verrucomicrobiota bacterium | reverse complement strand
ACAAGAAGAGGCCGATGCTGGTTCCCAATCCAAAGGGAAAGTTGTTCGACCAGATTCGGGAGGTCATGCGGTTTCATCACTACTCGTTGCGCACCGAAAGGACCTACTGCCAGTGGACCCGACGCTACCTGGCCTTCCACCGCGGCAAAGATCGTTCGGGTCCGTCCAAGGGTTGGCGTCACCCCAGGGAACTAGGGGCGACTGAAGTGGCTGGTTTTTTGTCGCATCTGGCCGTCACTGGAAATGTCTCCGCCAGCACTCAGAATCAGGCCCTCAACGCGTTGGTGTTCCTGTATGAACAAGTGTTGCAGATTTCATTGGGCGACATCGGGGAATACGCGAGGGTGAAACGGCCCGCACGGTTGCCGGAGGTGTTGACCCAGGAGGAAACGAGAACGCTGCTGGCGGCGTTGAAACCGGGCACCACGCGCTTGATCCTTCGACTGTTGTACGGCACCGGGATGCGGCTGATGGAATGCCTGAGACTGCGAATCAAAGATCTGGACTTCGGCAGAGGTCGAATCATTGTGCGGCAGGGCAAGGGCGACAAGGATCGGGTGACGATGTTGCCCGACAAACTCACGGGGGAACTCCAAGAACATTTGGAGCGGGTCAAATTGCTGCATGAACGGGACCTGAGCGAAGGTTTTGGCAGTGTCTTCCTGCCCTATGCGTTGGCGCGGAAGTACCCGAAAGCGGATCGCGAGTGGGTGTGGCAGTACGTCTTTCCTGCCCGGGGTCGCTCCAAAGATCCCCGCAGCGCAGCGGTGCGACGCCATCACTGTGGCGAGATGGCTGTGCAACGGGCGATGAAGGAAGCCGTGCGGCTGGCCAAGCTCCCGAGACGCGCCTCCTGCCACACGTTGCGACATTGCTTCGCCACACACCTGCTGGAAGCCGGGTACGATCTTCGCACCGTCCAAGAGCTGCTGGGACATGAGAATGTGGCCACAACCCAGATCTACACACACGTCATGCAGAAACCCGGCATCGGCACCCGGAGTCCGTTGGACAACCTCTAGATAAGAGCCCGTTGGACCGCAGGTGATCTTGTGTCGGGGGCTTGGGGCTGGAAGCCTTGGTTTCATGTGGAATGGCGAAGTGCGGTTTGAGCCCGCCGAGATCCTCGGCCTGCTGGTGTTGGTGCAACAGGAGGCCGAGTGGTCACTCGACACCCGGCAGCCCATCCGCTGGGCGGCCCCACCCTACAGCCTGATACCGCCCCTGCACCAGAGCGCTTGAATTCCATGTAAGAGTGCGAGCGGATCAGGTCAAACACCGCAGATTCCCGCGTCCCGGGTTGTCGTGGCTTGCTGCGGGCTGGGGACGTCCCGCGCTCCGGGACGGCGCATCAGCGGAAGCATCGATAACCCATGCGGGGAAGGAGATTGTCCTGCGCTTCCCACCGGGCCAACTGCGTCTCGTCCACGGCGTCGCCCCGAAGCTGATCGTGCAGGGCGTTGAACCGCAGCAGATGCTCCCGCACCCGTTGACGGGCGTAGTCGGGGCTCGTGCCGGTGCGCAGGATGAAGGGCCAGTCGCTGGCCTGCGCCAGCAACAGCTCGCGGGCCGCCTGGTTCAACGCCCGCTTCTTGACGGCGCCCGGCCGCGTGAAACGCCGGGCCAGCTGCGTCATGCGTCGTTGCGCATGGTCGAGATGCGGCAGAATCCAGTCGTTGGTCTCGTTGAGCCAGACCTTGTAATAACCGTGCTCACCCCAGCTCGAAGCCGCCGGCGACGCCATCTGATGGGTGGGATGGGATCGCAGATAATCGCCCGGCGTGACCAGGGAGATGTGGTCCGGATGCTGGCAGGCTCCGCGCACAAATGCGTCCAGGAACTCCATCCCTTCATGCCACCAATGGCCGAACAACTCGGCATCGTAGGGCATCAGCAACACCGGCGGCTTCCCCAGCCGGCCCGCCAGGTGCCGGATCTGGCGGAGTCGCGCCTCGAGGAAGTGACCGGCGTGGGCCGCAACCGCCTCCCGGGCCGGCCCGCGTTCGTAAACCGCCTTGTCCTCCGTGTCGCCGGTGATGCGGTGATATTTGAGGCCGGTGAAGCCCCGATGACCCGGCGAGGGCAGGCAGGGCTCAACGTAGTCCAGTTCAAGGTCGTACCCGATGTCCCGGTAGAAATCACGGTAACGCGGGTCGCCGGGATAACCCTCCGTCCGGCTCCAAACCTGGCGCGCGGATTCCAGGTCCCGGCCAAAAGCCGCCAGGCAGCGCGGCGTGATGACCGGCGCGTAAACCCCGTATCGCGGCTCGGGCGTGGCGTGGAGGAGACCATGGCTTTCCAGCGCGAACCATCGCAGTCCCGCCTCCCGGAGCACCGGTTCCACCTCCGGGACATAGCCGCATTCGGGCAACCAGATGCCGCGCGGATCGCAGCCGAACCCGTCGCGATAGTGATCGCACGCTGTCACGACTTGGGCGCGCACCGAGGGGAGATGCTGCGACAGGAGCGGGAGCAGGGCGTGCGTGGCGGCGCAGGTGACGATTTCAATCCGACCCAGCTTCTGCAGTCGGCCGAACGCGCCCACCAGGTCGCATGCGTGGTTCAGCCAGAGGGTTCTTAGCGCGTGCAACCGGTCCCGATAATAGACCGCCAGCGCCTGCAGTCGCCGATCCAGCAGCGTCCGCTGCATCTCGGAGTCGGCGAGCTGGACCAGGGCGTTCAGCCGTTGCGTGCAGCGTTCCTGCAGCAGCGGATCGCGCAGCATGCAGCCCAGGGTGGGGCTCAGGGTGAGGGTGAGTTTGGCCGGCAGGCGGTCCCGCTCCCAGCCTTCCAGCATCTCGAGCAGGGGCAGATACGTTTCCCGGACCGCCTCGTAGAACCAGCTCTCCTCGAGAAACCGCTCGTGCTCCGGGTGCCGGACAAAGGGCAGGTGCGCGTGCAGCAGGAGTGAGACGTAGCCGTGCATCAGGAGATTGCCCCGCTCAATCGTAGTCCTGGGTGAGGGCCCGCGCGATCGCCGAACTGAAGACCAGCAGCAGGCTGCCCAGGAGGAAGCTCACGGCGCCGGCGATCCATTGCCAGAGCGCGTTCTCGTCCTGGCGCCCGGCGGCGAAGGCCAGGACGAAAAGGACCGTTCCCAGCAGGACCAGTCCCACCGCCACCAGCCTCAGCAGCGAGGCCACCGCACTTCTGACAGCGCTCAC
>JALOTU010000399.1 GCA_025457725.1 Verrucomicrobiota bacterium | reverse complement strand
CGCGGTTTCTCGCGCATTTCGCCGGACGTTTGCCGGTGACGAACTACGTGCTGCAGGCGCCCTGTTCCGGAGCGGCGCTCGCGGTGGAAGCGTGGGCCTGGGGGGGAAGCGGGGCGGACGTGGAATGGCACGGTCCGAACTCATTGACCGTGTCGCACGACGGGCTCCGATGGATTCACTGCGGCGGGATTGAGGTGTTGCCGGCCCGGAACGGCGCGCATTCCCAAGCCCTGGAGGTGTTGAACGGCCTGCGCCGGGAGCTGGGGCGGGCGGGAGCCGGAATGGACGACATGGTGCGTGCCTGGTTCTATCAAGGGAGCATCACCGGCCAGGACACCTGCGGACAACGATACCTCGAATTCAACCGCGCCCGGACGGATGCCTACCGCGGGGTTCCTTTCGGCCGTGCCCTGGTTCGAAGAGAGAACGGACATCCGCTGTATCCCGCCAGCACCGGGATCGGCATGCAGGGTCGGGGATTGGCGGCGTCCTGCCTCGCCCTGCAGACGAGTCGCCCGGAGGTCCGGGTTTTGTCGCTGGAGAATCCCGGGCAGGTACCGCCGTGCCAATACGACGCGAGGTATTCTCCCCAGTCGCCGAAATTCTCGCGGGCCCTGGCGGTGCTGTGTGGTCATTTTGCCATCACCTGGATCTCCGGCACCGCCAGCATCGTGAATTCGGAAAGTGTGTTTCCGGGGGACATCGAGCGGCAGACGAACCGGACGCTGGACAACATCGAGCAGCTGATCGCGCCGGAGAATTTCGCGCTGCATGGCGCGCCGCGCACCGGGGCCGGCCTCGCCGACCTGGCCCGGGTGCGGGTCTACGTGAAGCGAGCCGCGGACTACGCGCGTTGCCGCGCCGTGTGCGAGCGCCGGCTGGGGAGGTTGCCGGTCCTCTACGTGACCGCGGACGTGTGCCGTCCGGAACTGTTGGTGGAGATCGAGGGCGTGGCCTTCTCCCCGTTGCATCCGGCGCCGAACCGCAAGACATGAACCGGGTGAAACCAATGAGAGCAGGGGCGGGCCGGGCAGGGTTTCGGATCTGCCTTGCCGGGCTGGCGTTGCTGGGGCGGATCGCGATGGGCGGGCCGGGAGCCGACCCCGCGCTGGCATCGATCTACGAACAGGGCCCCGTTCGTCCGGTGAACCCGTCGTCGGATTCGGCGAGCGATGCGATGGACGCGCTGGTGTTCGGGCAAATGCGCGCCCTGGGGATTGAGCCGGCCAACCTGTGCTCCGACGCGGTGTTTCTGCGGCGTGCGTATGTGGACGTGATCGGGACCCTGCCCACCGGCAGGGAGACACTGGATTTCCTGCAGAGTCAGGAACCGGACAAGCGCGCGCAGCTGATTGACCGGTTGCTGGAGCGGGAGGAGTTCAACGATTACTGGGCCAACAAGTGGTCCGATCTGCTGCGGGTGAAGGCGGAGTTCCCCATCAATCTCTGGCCCAACGCGGTGCAGGCCTATCACCGCTACATCCGCGAAAGCGTCAGGCAGAACAAACCCTACGACCAGTTCGCGCGCGAGCTGCTGACGGGCAACGGCAGCAACTTCCGCGTGGGGCAGGTGAACTTCTACCGGGCCATGCAGAGCAAAGAGCCGCGCGGCATTGCCCAGACGGTGGCATTGACCTTCATGGGGGTGCGCGCCGACCGGTGGCCGCAGCCGCGACTGGACGGCATGGCCGGGTTTTTCGCGCAGGTGGGCTACAAGTCCACCGCCGAGTGGAAGGAGGAGATCGTTTACCGGGATCCGGCCCGCGACACCAACGGGCTGACAGGGATCGCCGTGTTTCCGGATGGGACGAAGCCGCAGTTGACGGCCGGTCAGGATCCGCGCGAGGTGTTTGCCGACTGGCTGACCACTGCGGAAAACCCCTGGTTCACGCGGAGCATCGCCAACCGCGTCTGGTCCTGGTTTCTGGGCCGCGGGATCATCCAGGAGCCGGACGACCTGCGCCCGGACAATCCACCCAGCAACCCGCGCCTGCTGGCGTTTCTGGAGCGCGAACTGGTCCGGTCCCAATACGATCTCAGGCATGTGATGCGCGTCATCCTCAATTCGCAAACCTACCAGCTGTCGCCCCTCCCGAAGACCGACACGCCGGAGGCCGCGGCGAACTTTGCCTTTTGCCCGCTACGCCGGCTCGATGCGGAGGTGCTGATTGATGCGCTGAACCAACTGACCGGGAGCAGTGAGGAATATTCCAGCCCCATTCCCGAGCCGTTCACGTTCATCCCCGTGGATCAACGCGCCATCGCGCTGCCGGACGGCAGCATCACCAGCCCGTTCCTGGAATCGTTCGGCCGGCCGCCGCGGGATACCGGACTCGAGTCCGAGCGCAACAATGCCATCACCGCCGGTCAACGGCTGCATTTGCTCAATTCCAGTCACATCCAGCAGAAGATCGAGGGGAGCCCGATGGTTCGTTTCCAGACCCAGTCGGACAAGAAACCGCGCGCGGTGGTCTCGGCCCTCTATGTGGGCATCCTCTCGCGCTACCCCGCGCCAGAGGAGGTGGAACGACTGGCTCCGCTGTTGACCTCCAAGTCAAGCGTGAGCCGGGAGGCGGTCGTGGATCTGACCTGGGCGCTGCTCAACAGCGCGGAGTTCTTGTATCGGCACTAAACCCTCATCCCCACGAAACCCATGAGCATGACCAATGAATCCCCGGGCCGGGAGCTGCAAAGGGATGCGGCCAGGATGATGGCGCGGCTGGAGCTCGCGCCCCTGTCGCGGCGCGAAGCGCTGCGGCGCTGCCTGTATGGCGCGGCGGGCCTGATCCTGGCCGACGGCTGGGGCCTGCGATCGCTGGCCGCCACGCGGCCGGCCAGGGCGAAGTCGGTCATTCAGATTTGGATGTGGGGCGGACCCGCGCACCTGGATACCTTCGATCCCAAGCCGGAGGCCGGCCGGGATTACTGCGGTCCGCTGGACACGCCCATCGCCACCAACGTGGAGGGCATCCGCATCGGCCAGTTGCTGCCCGAATTGGCGAAGCAGGCGGACAAGTATTCCATCATCCGCGGCATGACCCACGGGAACAACGGGCACGAGACGGCTTCCTACATGGTGCAGACCGGCCGTCCATCCGGGGGGCGCGACGTGTTTCCCTGCGTTGGCGCGGTCACGTCCCTGTTCAAGGGCTACGACGCCGGTTAC
>JALOTU010000038.1 GCA_025457725.1 Verrucomicrobiota bacterium | reverse complement strand
GCCGGCATGGTGGAGCTGTTCACGTTCATCGGACTGTCCGCCGTGGCGTTCGGCCGGTTGCTGCGCGGCAAGGCCGTCTTTCGGGCTGGGGATACCTGGCTGATCATCCAGCGTGCCGGCGCCGAGGCGCTGCCGATTGTAACGCTCATCAATTTCCTCATTGGCGTGATTCTCGGATTCGTCGGTGGACTGGAACTGCAGAACTTCGGCGCCGCCATCTACATGGCCGACCTGGTGGGGATCGCCATGGTGCGCGAGCTGGGCTGGCTGGGCTGTATCATGACGGCCATCATCATGAGCGGCCGCACCGGGGCGGCCTTCGCCGCGGAGATTGGCAGCATGAAAGTCAACCAGGAGGTGGACGCCCTCAAGACGCTGGGCTTTTCCCCCATGGAATTCCTGGTCCTGCCCCGGATGCTGGCCTTGATCCTGATGATGCCCCTGCTGACGGCCTATGGAAATGTCATGGGCATGCTGGGGGGCGGGTTGCTTGCGCCGTTGTTCGGCGTCTCCTTCCGGCAATACTACGACCGATTAATTGTCGCCATTGACCTGACCAACTACTCGGCCGGTATCATCAAGGCCGTGATTTTCGGGGTGATTGTCGCCGGGGCCGGTTGCTTGAAGGGGATGCAGAGCGGGAACAGCGCGTCGGCGGTGGGCCAGGCCACCACGTCGGCCGTTGTCACCTCCATCACCGCCGTCATCGCAGTCGACGCGCTCTTCGCGTTCCTGTTGGGGTCGCCTGGCATGTAATGCTGCCCACCATGAGCGACCAACCGGCCCAACCGCTGATCCGAGTGCAGAATCTCACCATGGCCTATGGTGATTACGTGGTGATGCGCGATCTGACCTTTGAGATCCATCGGGGGGATATCTTCATCATCATGGGGGGCAGCGGATGCGGGAAGTCCACCCTCATGCGGCATTTGATTGGCTTGGAGGAACCGGCGGCGGGCGAGATCTCTTACGGGTCCACCAATTTCACGCGTGCGGACATCGAGCAGCGCAATGTCTTGCTGCGGCAGTTCGGTGTGATGTATCAGAGCGGGGCTCTCTGGAGTTCGATGACGCTGGCGGAGAATGTGGCCATGCCGCTGGAGCAGTACACCCGGCTGACTCCGGCCCAGATCCGCAGCAACGTCTCCTACAAACTCTCGCTGGTGGGGCTCAGCGGGTTCGAGGATTTTTATCCCTCCCAGATCAGCGGCGGCATGAACAAGCGGGCCGGGATCGCCCGCGCGATGGCGCTGGACCCGGAGATTCTGTTCCTGGATGAACCGTCGGCCGGGCTGGATCCCGTGAGTGCGGCGCGTCTGGACGATCTGATCCTGGAACTGAAGAAATGTCTGAACTCCACCGTGGTCATTGTGACGCATGAGCTGGCCAGCATCTTCGCCATAGGGACGGCCTCGGTCTTCCTTGATGCGGACCGCAAGGCGCTGGGCGCCATTGGCGATCCTCGGGAGCTCCGGGACCACTGTCCGGATCCGGCGGTCCGACGCTTTCTGAACCGCGGCAAGGATGCCGACGACGCCCACCCAGCCAACCAGAACGCATGAAATCCAAAATCAGCCCCACCGCCATCGGCGTGTTCATCGCCGGGGCCATCGTCATCCTCTTCGGCTCCGTGCTGCTTTTCGGCAGCGGAAAGCTCTTCAAACACACCAAGGATTATCTCCTGACGTTCAACGAGCCCACCACCGGGCTCGATGTGGGTGCGCCGGTGAAACTGGCCGGGGTCACCGTCGGGACGGTCAAGCAGGTGAGTGTTGCCGTGGGCAACACCAACGCCAGTCTCCTGGTCAACGTGGTCGTGGAGGTCGATCGGGAGCGCATCACCACGGTGTTTGGTGATCAGGAATTGCACTTGGACGACCGGATGTGGTTTGAACGTGCCGTGCACGAGAGGGGGCTGCGCGGGCGGCTGGATATTCTGAGTCTTCTCTCCGGGCAGCTGTTCGTCGCGCTCGACACGTATTCGAACCAGCCGGGGTTTCAATTGGGGCAGGAAGCGGAGGGCGGACTGTGGGAAATCCCCACGCTGCCCAGTCAAAAGCGGGAACTGATCCAGTCCCTGGTGGTTTCCCTGGACAACCTACGGCAGACGGATCTGAAAGGGGCCGTGGAGGAGCTCAAGGCGCTGCTGGTGGATCTTCGCAAGGATCTGGATGCGCTTCATCTGGACAAGGCCGGCACCCATCTGGAAGGCACGCTGGTCAGCGTCAAAGACCTGGTCAGCAACCCCCAGTTGAAATCGGCCATCACCAATCTCAACTCCGCCCTGGCGCAACTCGATCAGCTGGGCAAGACCATCAATCCGAAGGTCAACCCGCTGTTGGAGGAACTCAGCGCGGACCTGAAGAAGGCCGGCAGTCTGTTTGACCAGGCCAACGGGACGTTTGCCCAGCTGCAATCGCAGGTCGAGCCTGATTCCGTGTTGATGATCGAGCTGGTTCGCACGCTGGAGGAGGCGGGTTCGACGCTGAACGCCCTTCGCCAGCTGGCCGGGCAAATCGAGCGGAATCCCAGTTCCCTGATCACCGGGAAGAAAGAGCCCACTCAACAAGAAGATATCAAACCATGAAACTCACTCATTCCGTGCTTTTCGCCGTCGTTGGAGTCATGTCCTGCGGCCTGGCGGGCTGCTCGTTCCTCAAGCCCAAGGCCGACCCGACGCAGTTCTATGTCCTGCGGGCGCAATCCGCAGGTGTTGACGGCACCGTTTCCGGCTCTGCCTCATTTCCGGAGATCCGGGTGGGTCCCGGACGGATTCCGGCTTACCTCGACAACAGTCCGATTGCCATCGAGAACGGACCCAACCGCGTGGAGTATCTCGACGTGTATCACTGGGCGGAGCCCCTGTCCAAGGGGGTCAGCCGGGTGTTGGCCGAAAACCTCGCCCGCACATTTGCGCCCATCAATCTGACCGTGCATCCGAATCCGCCGCTGACCGATTCCGGTTGCGAAATCCGTTATACCGTGGAGCGTCTGGAGGGCACCCTGACCGGTCCTGTGACACTCGTTGTTTCCTGGCAGGTGCTGCAACGCTCCTCCGGGGAGGTGACAGCCGCCAAGCGCTCGGAGTACGTGGTCCCCGCGCAGGGAAAGGCCAAGGTTGTCTCCGCCTACGTGGAGCGGTTGTCCGCTGCACTGGCCCTGTGGGCGGACGACGTGGCCGCCACCATCGGCAGGCCTTGACGGTTGGCGGGGAAGGCGGCGAGCACACCCGGCGGATTTGAAGCGGCTTGCCCGAGACTTAGGGTTGTTTTCCCGCCGTGTCCGGCTAGACTGCGGACCAGTCGCTGTGACCAGCGCGAGGATTGAACGACGGGTTTGATGCCCGTGACGCCGGGATACCCAGACTGTTCATGCCACCATTCCAGATCATCTTTAACCCGACGAGTGCGAACGAGCTCTCGCGGATGCCCAAGGAATTGCAACTGCAAATCCTCGGCGATTTTCGCGGGATTCCCACCCAGGTGCGCACCACGGACATCGATCAGTTTGGCAAGCTGGAGCGGGGAGGGCGGGTGTTGCACCGGTTTCGGGTGGGCGATTACCGTGTCTATTTCGAGTTGCATGAACTCGGTGTTGTGGTCCATCGCATCCTGAGTCGCAACACCCTCAAGGACTTCTTTTTCCGCTCAGGATTGAAGGTCGCGGAGGACAAGGCGCTCCAGGAAAACCCGCACTTCTGGGATCTGATCGAGAATGCCCGCCACGCCGCCAAGGTCTGAGCGGCGCCTCGACCGTCACCCGACATCCTCGCCGAGCTCGACATTCCAATAGGCGAGGTCGATGAAGTGTTTCCAGCTATCGTGCTGGCTGAGGTTGAAATTGATCTGCAAGAACGGCCGCCAGCGCGGCTTCTTCGGCTTGCGGATCAGCCGCATGTCGGCCTCCCGCGGTGTGCGGTTGCCTTTGCGGGTGTTGCACCCGATGCAGGAGCAAACGATGTTTTCCCAGGTCGTGGGCCCGCCACGGTCCCGGGGCGTCACGTGATCCAGGTTCAGGTCCCTCCGGTCGAAGTGTTTTCCGCAGTACTGGCAGGTGTTCTTGTCGCGCTCGAAGATGTTGTGCCGGGTGAACTTGACTTCCTTCTTGGGAAGCCGGTCGAACATGGCCAGCAGGATCACGCGGGGCACCCGGATGCGGACGCTGACGGTGTGAATGCTCTCGTCATGCGGTTGCTGCAGCGACAGGGTGTGCCACTGGGTGAAATTGAAGGTTTGAAAGGAACCGTCCTCCTGACTGAGTACCACTTGAGCGTGGCCTTGGAACAACAGCGTCAAAGCCCTCCGGACGGTGGTTATGTTCACCGCCTGCCAAAGCCGGTTCAACACCAGGACGTGCTGGTTCAAGTGTGACGTCATAAACGACGTGTGCGGGCGGATCGTATCACACCGGGCTGCCGAACGTCAACGGTCCTGCAGCCCCTGTGTGCAGCCCCTGTGTCAGCCCCTGTGTCAGCCCCTGTGTCAGCCCCTGCAGCCCCCTCAGTGGGTCGGAAGCAGGGTTCACGAAGGCACTTGCAAATCCTCATCCGAAGCATGACGTTGAGGCATGCCCTGAAACGGGCTGCTTTGTGTTGAAGCGGACAAACGCGAAAGGCCTGGCATCATGAAGAAAGCACCCCAGCCTGGAAATGAGGCGGCGAGGCTCAAAGCCTTGGATCAATACCGTATTCTCGACACGGCTCCCGAGCGCGCCTTCAACGACATCATTGAGCTGGCGTCGTTCATTTGCAAGACGCCCATTGCCTTCATGTCACTGGTGGCCGAAGACCGGCAGTGGTTCAAAGCCGCCAAGGGCATTGAGCTGAACCAGACGCCTCGTGACGACGCTTTTTGCGCCTACACCATCCTGAAGCCGGAGGTTCTGATTGTGGAGGATGCCGCGAAGGACGAGCGGTTTGCCAGAATTCCGCTGGTGAAGGGGCACCCCGGCTTCCGGTTTTATGCCGGCGCACCCCTGGTCACGCGCGAGGGATATGCGCTGGGTTCATTGTGCGCCGTGGATACTCGTCCGCATCAGCTGGAGGAGGCACAGGTCAGGGCGCTGGAAGCCCTGGCCCGCACCGTGGTCAGCGAGCTTGAGTTGCGACGGGTTTCGAACGAACTCCGGGAGGCGGCGGCAAAGATCAAGACCCTGCACGGGTTGCTGCCCATCTGCAGTTACTGCAAGGGGGTGCGGGATGATGAAGGCTATTGGCAGAGCGTCGAAGCCTACGTCGAAAGCCACAGCGAAGCCCACTTTACCCACGGCATCTGCCCGAGCTGCCTGGAGAAACATTATCCTGAGCTCGCCCATCAAAAGCAGGCAGCCGCCCGCGCCGCCGCCGACACCTGAAACCAGGCAGATCCCGCCCCCACGTCGCTGACCCCGCCCATCCCGTCCAAGATGAAGGGGCGGTCAGCCTAGTCGTCCGCGGGGAATATGGTCTTCCAATCCTCCTTCATGCTCACCACCACCCACCCGTGTTCGGGTGCCGCCGCCAGGGCGCGATCGAGCCGACCGATTTGGGAATCGCGGTCGTAGGCGTATTCGCGTGTCGCATCGTCGTGGTGAACGATCAGGCCAAACCCGCTCCCCGGAGCGCTCGCGGTCCACTCCAGCATCTCGAAATCCCCATCCGAATTGCCGAAGGCCGCGATCGGCCGACGGCCAATATGCAGCTGGATTCCGACCGGCTTGCCTGCCTTGTCGTCGACGAAATTGATCTCGGGCAATTTCAGCAGGACCGGTTTGCCCTCGCGCAACCCGTACTTCAGCTTGCCGCTGCTGCCGATGACCTGTTCCGGGGGAATGCCGTACACACGCTCCGTCCACGGGCGCATGAACTCGATGCCGCCGCCGGAGGCAATGTGGGTTTGGAATCCATGGGTTCGCAGATAGGCCAGCAATTCGAGCATCGGCTGATAGACCATTTCGGTGTAAAGCCGGCCGGTTTTTGGATGTCGCGCGGTGGCCAGCCAGTCCCTGACGATTTGATCGAACTCTGTGGTGGTCATCCCCGCGTGCGAGGCCATCACGATCTGCATGAGTTCCTGCTCGGTCACCGGAACCATTTCGTCACCCGGAGCAGCGAAGAGCTTTTTGAACGGTTGTTCGCGCTTCCATTCCGGGTGCTCGGGCGCCAGCGCCTTGACGCGATCCATGGCGAACTGGAGTTGAACGTAAAGCGGCTGTTCACACCAGAGCGTCCCGTCGTTGTCGAACACGGCAATGCGTTCCGGCACGGGAACGAAATCCGGCGAACCCGGCTTGGTGACCTTCGCGACGAAGGACACAATGGCCTGCTTGGGCTTCGTGTCGTTCCAGGAGGGCAGCGGGTCGGCCGCCCGTAGCGACAGGAGCGGCACCAGCGAGATCAGAAACGCGAGGGAGCGATGGCTTGTTTTCATAGTTGATCGGGCGAACGGGGCGGAGTCTCTGAGTGGGTCGGGTTCGTTTTCTGATTCGGCCTGCAGGGGTAAACCCTTCCTGCCCGATCCCCCGGCGGGGTCCGGTTCAGGTGGCTGGCCGTCGGCTATTTTGAGTTGGATTCGTGGACCCAGTCCCTGGCGGCGGCTGCTTCCGACACGTCGAAGTATCTCACCTTCGCCATGGTAAACGGCTTGCAGACCTTTGCCATCCACTCCTCCCACCGCTTCTCGCCCACAAGGGCCAGGCGCTCAATTGCCGTGCAATGGGTGGCGGCGAACTTGGTGTCGTCCCAGAGCGCGTGCAGGTCCCAGCCGTGGAAGTCGTGGAAGCGGACCAGCATGCGAACCTTGCCGTGAGCGGCGACGGCGGCGTCCACCGCGGGAACAAATTCCTTGTAGTCCGCATCATGAAGTTTGCCGGAGAGTTCCACCGTCAGCACGGCACTGGCTGGATCTTGAATCAATTTGATCACGGTCTTGTAGTGTGTTGGGGATGGTGAGGGTTGACGTTGACTCGCTCTTCAATTCAGCATTGGAGATTCTCCGGTTCACTGCAACTGGAATCTGTCCTGAATGACCACCTCCTCATACTTCAACTGACCCGGTCGCGGCCACGCCTCTTTCGTGCCCTTGCCGATGGCGATCATGAAGGAGATCACATAGTCCGGCGGCAGATGGATCAGTTGGCCCACCGCGTCGAAGTCGAATCCGTCCATGGGGCAGGAATCGTAGCCCATGCCCTTGGCGGCGAGCATCAGCGTCTGTCCGGCCAACCCGCAGGACCGCATGCACTCGTCGCGCTCCACCCCCTCCCTGCCGGTGTAATATTGGGTGATGGCCGGTACGAGGAAATTGCGCACCGGTTCAGGAGCGTTGCGCCAGTAGTGGGTGGGGTTCTTCTTCCAAGCCTTGCGATCGGCGCACAGGATCACAAGCAGCGAGGCATCGGTCACCTGCGCCTGGTCCCAGGCCGCAGCGCGGATCTGTTTGCGCAATTCCGGGTCGCTCACGATCACGAAGCGCCAATGCTGAATGTTGAAGGCCGTGGGGGCCAGCATTCCCAGCGAAAGCAGTTGGCAGATTTCATCCTCGGTCATCCGGTGGGTGGAATCGTAATGTTTGATGGCACGGCGCTGCTCTATGGCTTCAAAGACAGTCAGGTGGGTTTTCATAGTTCAAAGAAGGGTGTACCAGCAGCGGCGAAGCGCAACCCACAATCTTCAGTTCCTTGTGGCCGCGCTTCTGAAAGTGTGCATCGCCCTGGTGGGGGCATTGGTTCTTCGCACTGGCTGCCAGGGTTCATGGGTCGCCCAGACTCAACAAGAGGGGTGCAATTTCCAGCCAAATGTCTAGACTCCCCCGCATGTCCAGAGGCGCATTTTTTGAAAGTGTTTCCCACTACTTCGACCGGGCCGCCCGGCTCTCGTCCATCAAGCCCGGCATGCTCGACCAGGTGAAGTCGTGCAACTCGGTCTATCGCATGCGATTCCCGGTCAAACAGGACGACGGGTCGATCCTCGTCGTTGAGGCGTTTCGTGCCGAGCACAGCCATCATCGGCTGCCCACCAAGGGCGGCATCCGTTTCAGCAAGCATGTGCACATCAATGAAACCATCGCGTTGGCGGCGCTGATGACCTACAAATGCGCCATCGTCGGCGTGCCTTTCGGTGGGGCCAAGGGGGGCGTGTGCATCGATCCGCGCACGGCGTCGGAGGGGTTTCGGGAGCGCGTCACGCGCCGCTACACGGCGGAATTGATCCGGAAGAACTTCATCGGGCCGGACATCGACGTGCCCGCCCCGGACTACGGCACGGGCGAACGCGAGATGGGCTGGATTGCCGACACCTACAAGAACCTCAAGATGAACGAGGGGAATCCCTACGCCTGTGTCACCGGGAAACCGGTCTCCATGCAGGGCATTCCCGGGCGCAAACAGGCCACCGGCCTGGGCGTGTTCCAGGGAATCCGCTGTTGCCTCGATCGGGCGGAGGATATGAAACCCCTCGGGCTCTCCACGGGCACGCAGGGCAAGCGCGTGATTGTTCAAGGGCTGGGCAACGTGGGCTATCATGCAGCGTTCTATCTCCAAACCCAGGGCGGGGCGCTGATCACCGGCATCGCGGAGCGCGACGGCGGAATCTTCAACCCGGACGGACTCGACGTGGACGAGGTGTATCGCCATCAGCAGGCAACCGGATCCATCCTCAACTTTCCGGGGGCGGAAAACGTCGCGGACTCCCGGGCCTTGCTCGAGCGTGAGTGCGACATCCTGGTTCCCGCCGCCTTGGAGAACCAGATCACGGCGGAGAACGCGCCGCGCATCCGGGCCAAGATCATTGCCGAAGCCGCCAACGGGCCGGTGGATTTCCAGGCGGAAGCGATCCTGCTCGAACGCGGTGTGCTGATGATCCCCGACCTGTATCTCAACGCGGGCGGCGTGACGGTGTCCTATTTTGAATGGCTCAAGAACAAGGCCGGGGTGAGTTTTGACCGGATGGTTTCGCGCCACGAGGAACTGGTGAAGAGGGAGATGATTGATGAACTGGAGTCGTTGACCGGCAAGACCATGGATGCGGAACGCCGCAAACGCCTGATCAAGGGGCCGCGTGAGGAGGAGCTGGTCGTTGCCGCACTGGAGGAGACGATGATTCGATCCTACGACCAGGTTCACGATTTCTGGAAGCAGCGGGGTTTGCCGGACCTGCGCACCGCCGCGTTCCTGCATGCAATCGAACGCGTCGCCGAGAGTTACACCCATCACGGGATCTTTCCGTGAAGGCGGGCCAAGTGTCATAGGGAAGGCTCAGCTTGTCTGAAAAGAGCGGCAACGCATCGTTCTCGGTTTTCGACGTGTTTTCGAGCGAGGAAGAGGGACGGCGACGAGGACGAAAAGCAGCCTCATTTGTGTGGCAGCGCCATGCCTGAAGACTTGCTGGGGGGCCGGAGGTTTGTCGAAAGCGCCCCGCGATTGCTCTGGAGCGCTGCCGTCTGCGCAACGGTCACTTCCCTGCCAGCCTGGACGCCTTGACTTCCAAGTTCATTTCCTCTGTGCCCATTGATCCGTAGGGTGGCCAGCCATTCTGTTATCGAATCAATGCAGAGGGAGGTTTCACACTCTGCTCCGTAGGCGAAAATAGCCGGGACGACGGCGGGGATGAGATCGCCACCAATACTCCGAAATTCTTCGGCCTCTGGTCCGGCAGCGGTGCGGTGTGGCCAAGGGCTTTAATCCCAGGCCGGGTGCAAGCGAGTGAGAGTCCAGTCTTGGAATAATCACTGTTTGACATTCTTTCAGGAAGGTTGGATAAGTAATTCCAGAACCAACTTCTGAGCTCAACCACCTTTTTGGGGGCAGACATGTCCATTGAGGAGCTCAATACAGCGAGCAGCTGTTGTCGGGTTCGTTCCTCACCGGCTCCACCAGGCAGTGCATGCCAGCCTCCCCGATTCACAGGACCCGCAGCATCCGCGCGGTACGGCGCCGGACCCTGGATCTCCACCCCTTGGACTTGTATGGAACCCACCAAATGAAAGGACAAACGACCATGAAAAACCACCCTCAAGCTGCTATTGCTCAGCCTCAACCAATACTCGCTCTTGTCGGGAGCCTCCTGCTGCTTATGGCAGGCGCGGCCTCGGCCGAGTCGATCTTCCAAATCGGCTCCTGGCCAGGCTACACAAGATACGCTTCACAACAGGTTGTTGGGGACGGAGCGACTGCTTATCTGGTTTCCGGCGCGGGACTCCAAATCTTTGATCTGAGCAGTCCTTTGCAACCAGAAGCACTCTCGTTCTTGCCCTGCTTTACTCCCTACGTGGAATTGCCCACCGACATCTGCCTTCAGGGCGAGAGCAACCGGGTGTGCATCGGTGTGGGTGTAAGCTATACGGGATACACAAACCGGCTCAAGGGCATTGACGTCAGCGATCCGGGTCATCCAGAGCTCGTTTGGAGCGGCAAACTCTATAATCGACCGAATCAAGTGGTGCTTGACGGCAATCATGCCTACTCCAGTCACAACGTAAACGGCTTGCGCGAGTCGACATGGGGAGCTGTTGATTACGGAAATCAGGTCAGCTCCGTGTCGAATGCCTCGGGTCGCGTTGTGTTTGAGGGTGATCGCCTCTATGTGCCGACAAGCTCCGGGTTTCAGGTGTTTGACAAATCCAATCACTCCCTCTTGGGAACGTTTGTCGCAGGGGCCCAGGGGAAAGCGTTGGCCGTCGCCGGGGATCACGCCTATCTGGCGGTGGCGGACGGATTACGCGTTGTCGATGTGCAGAATGCAGCGGCGCCAAGCCAGGTTGGGTTTCTGGCTCTGGCCACCAATGCCTACGAGCCCACCGATATTCAATTAATCCCCGGGCATGCCTGTCTGACCTTCAAGAAGACCAATATTCTCATGGTGGTGGACGTGGCAACCCCGGCAGCCCCGGTTGCGGTTGGATTCTATGATTTCACCGGTTCTGCCAAAGATCTTTTCGTCAGCGATGAACATGCCTTGCTCCTCGCGGCTGACCTGCATGTCCTTGATCTATCCGTGCCCGCCCATCCGACGTTGGTGTCATGCCTCTACGTCGCAGGTCGGTCCGGCGCTCTGGTGCTCGAGGACACACTTGCCGTCAACGTCAACCCGGACGATCCCAACGAGG
>JALOTU010000398.1 GCA_025457725.1 Verrucomicrobiota bacterium | reverse complement strand
CGCCACACTGCGGGAGGCCGCCAGCCCGTTCATCGGCATTCCCGCCGGTCACTCGGATGTGGAATTGGCGGTGGATGTCTACTTCCCCAATACCATCGCCAGCGTCAACCCGGCTCTGAAAGGCCGCAGCGCGCATCCCGGCGGACGCAACCGCCTGTTCCTCGACGGCCACACTGAATTCCTGAAAGACGCGCGCACGCCTCGAAACTGAGATCGCGGTTATTGCGGTCCCTCGTTCACGTCGCGCAATGGGGTGAGCCGCAGGATGACATCGGGTCCGTTGAGGACCACGTAAATGGCCCCATCCGGCCCACTGCACACGTCCCTCACCCGGCCGGCATTCTTGAGGATGATCTCCTGATGCAGCACACGCCCGTCCTGGATATCCAGCAGCCGCACCTCCTCGTATTTGAGCGCGCCGGCCAGCAGCTTGTCGCGCCAGCGCGGGAAAAGATCGCCCCGGACAAAATCGCTACCACAAGCCGCGATCGACGGACTCCAATACAGGATCGGGGATTCCATGCCGGGCTTCTCCCGGAAATCGGAGATCTTCATCCCGCTGTAATCCCGGCCATAGGTGACTTCAGGCCAGCCATAGTTGCGCCCGGGCAGGATCAAATTCAACTCGTCGCCGCCCATCGGACCATGTTCGGTCTCCCACAGCTGACCGGTCTCCGGATGAATCGCCAATCCCTGGGGGTTGCGATGGCCATACGAATAAATGCTGGGCAAAGCCCCCGGCTGGCCCACGAACGGGTTGTCCGGAGGAATGGTTCCGTCTGGAAAGACCCGGTGAATCTTGCCGTTGGGCCGGTCGAGCTTTTGCGCGAAGGGGGCGTCACCGCGCTCTCCCACGGAGAAAAACAAATGCCCTGTGCGGTCAAACACGATGCGGCTGCCATAATGATGGCGCGTCCGGCTGTAATGCTCCGGCGCCGCTTCATAGACCACCTCCTGATCCACCCAGGTGTTGTCGCGGATACGCCCGCGCACAATCCGCGTCATGGTCAGGATGCGCTCCTGGTCGGGCAGCTCCAACGGATGGCTGTAGGATAGGTAGACCCAACCGTTGCTCGCATAATCGGGATCGAGCACCACGTCCAGCAACCCGCCCTGCCCCTCGTGCAGCACCTGTGGCGTGCCCTGCACAGGCTCGGCCTGCAACTCGCCATCGACAACCACCCGAAGTCGCCCCGGACGCTCCGTCACCAATGCCGTGTGGCGGTCCGCAAAGTCGATGCTCCAGGGAATGTTGAGGTCCTTCAACCAGATCTCCACGTTCACCTCGTAATCCAGCGTGAACAGCTTCCCGGGCGGCGGTGGCTTGGTGACCCCGGACGTCTTCTCCGCCTCCGACAGGAAGTCCATGATTCGCCCGATCTGCTGGTCCGACAGGGTGGCTTCAAATGCCGGCATGGCGAAATCCGCGATGCCATGCTTGATGTTTCTTCGGATGTCCCCGCGTCCTGAGCCGAACTGCCAGATGGCATCCACCAGGCTTTGGGCCTGCCCACCCTGCAGTTGCGCCCCATGACAGGACGCACACAGGGTTTGATACATTTGCTCGCCACTGGCGTCTTTCTGAATTGGAACCGCCGTTTCGTTCGCGAAACAGGTCAGCACGGAAAGCGCAAGGAGGATGAAGGCAAAGGAGAGTTTCATACGCATGATCATCATTAGCAAATTCTCGGCAACAGTTCCCCGCTGGGCATGTCGAGGATCCGACTGGCCCCAATGCGGCTCCTCATCACCACGAGCGAACCGGCTTTCGGGTTTACCGTCCCAATGATCGCAGCCTCCGCTCCGCCCGGATGCCGGCGGAGGATGTCCAGCACCCGCCCGGCCTCGGCGGAGGGCACAAACACAGCAAAGCGTCCTTCACAGGCCACGTGCAGGGGATCCAACCCAAACAGCTCACAGGCCGAGCGGACATTCTCCGCCACCGGCACCGCGGCTTCATCGATTTGAATCCTCACCTGCGCCGCCTGGGCGATCTCATTGAGCGCGCTGGCCAATCCGCCGCGCGTCAAGTCACGGAGGCAATGAACCCGGATGCCGCCCTCCAGAATCTCCCGCACGACCTCATGCACGGGCGCCGAGTCGCTTTCAATCGTGCTCTCAAACTGCAACCCCTCGCGCACCGCCAGGATCGCCATGCCGTGCCGTCCCAAATCTCCACTGACGATGATCGAGTCGCCTGCCACGACCCGGCCGGGACAGATTTCCAGGGCCGTCTCCACCACGCCGACCCCGGCGGTATTGATGAACAAACCGTCGCCCTTTCCTTTGTCCACGACCTTGGTGTCCCCGGTGATGATTTGCACGCCACATCGCCGGGCCGCATCGCGCATGGAACACACAACCTCCCAAAGCGTCTCCATTGGCAATCCCTCCTCGATGATGAACCCGCAGCTCAGATGCAGGGGGCGGGCGCCGCTCATGGCAAGGTCGTTCACGGTGCCGTGAACCGACATCGAGCCAATATCGCCCCCGGGGAACCTCAGCGGGCGCACCACATAGGAATCCGTGGTGAAGGCGAGTCTGCCGGCCTGGACGCTGAACACCGACGCATCGTGACGATTGGCGCTCAGCGGATTCGAAAAGGCGGGGGCGATCATCTGTTCCAACAGTTGATGCATGAGCTTCCCGCCGCTGCCGTGCGCCATGAGCACCTGCGGGTATTGCTGGATGGGCACCGGGCAGGTCCGCGAAAAATCGGGCTGGCTCATGATCCGTTTCCCGCCGCGACACCCACGGGCCGTCGCCGGTAGAGATAGTAGGCCGCGCAGGCGCCTTCACTGGAAACCATGGTCGCCCCCAGCGGATGTTCCGGCGTGCACACACTGCCAAACGCGGGGCACTCGTGCGGCTTTCTCAACCCCTGCAGCACCAGGCCGCTGATGCATTCCTCCGGTTCGGGCACCGCTTGATCCGCCAGCCCGAACCGCCGCTCGGCATCGTAGTCGGAATAAGCCTCCGCCAACCCCAGACCGCTCCGCGGAATCTCACCGATACCGCGCCACTTGCGGGGGATCACCTGGAACACCTCCCGAATCAACTCCTGGGCGGGCTTGTTTCCCGCGCGTTGCACGGAGCGACTGTACTGGTTCTCCACCTCCTAGAGCGGTATTTCAATTTTCTGAACTCAATTCAGTAGCGTCTTTATATTTTGCAGTTTCTTT
>JALOTU010000397.1 GCA_025457725.1 Verrucomicrobiota bacterium | reverse complement strand
CAGGGAAGTCCAAAAATCTGCATTCGCGTGCGCCCGACCTACGACTATGGACGAGAGTTGTGCGCCACCACTTGCGGAAGCCACCATATCCGCTATGTATCTCCGGACTGGATCCTACGCCTGACGACCGATGCATCCATCACCACGATCCTCCAGGAAATCCCTTTTCTCCTGGAAAACCAGATGACACTCATTTTCGGTCCGGACGAAACGATCCCCGATACCATCAGTGAGATCTCCCGGAGGTTTCTCGGAGAAACCCTGTCCTACTGGCGGGAATGGGTGCGTGATCTGGGAATCCCCTTTGAGTGGCAGGAAGAGGTCATCCGCGCCGCCATTACCCTCAAGCTCAATGCCTTCGACGACACCGGCGCCATCATCGCCGCCATGACCACATCAATTCCGGAGGCGCCCGCTTCATCGCGGAACTGGGACTACCGTTATTGCTGGCTGCGGGACGCTTATTTCGTGGTCAACGCCCTGAACCGGCTTGGAACAACGCGCACGATGGAGCGCTATATTGGTTATCTGGTCAATCTGGTGGCCGGTGCGCCCGACGGGCTAATCCAGCCGGTTTACGGCATTGACGGCCGGGCCCGTCTTGAAGAACGTGAGGTCAACTCTCTGGCCGGCTACTGCGGCATGGGTCCGGTCCGTGTTGGAAACCATGCCTACGATCTGCCCCAGCATGATGTGTACGGCTCGGCAATACTGGCGGTCACCCATGTCTTTTTTGACCGGCGGCTCACCCGCCGTGGCGACGTGGCTCTGTTTCACCGGCTCGAACCCCTGGGCGAAACCGCCGCCCGGGTTTATGACCAGCCGGACGCGGGACTATGGGAACTGCGCGGCTTGAAACGTGTGCATACCTTCTCCGGCATCATGTGCTGGGCGGCCTGCGATCGACTGTCCCGCATCGCTGCAAACCTGGGACTCGGTGATCGCTCGGTTTACTGGGGCGCCCAGGCAAAGCGGATCCGCGACGCCGTCTGCAAGCGGGCCTGGAATGACCGGAAACAGGCCTTCACGGCCGTCTTCGGCGGAGATACGCTCGACGCCAGCCTCCTGTTGATGCACGACGTGGGATTTCTTGCGGCGGATGACCCCCGCTTTGCATCGACGGTCACCGCCATCGAACAGGAGCTGCGGCGGGGCGATTATATTTTCCGTTACGTCGAGGCAGACGACTTCGGAACACCCGAAAATGCATTTATCGTCTGCAGCTACTGGTACATCTACGCCCTGGTGGCCCTTGGCCGCGGTGACGAAGCCCGCGGGCTGTTCGAGAACCTGCTGACCCGGCATAATCGCCACGGCCTCATCGCCGAGCACTTGGACATTCGTACCGGCGGACAGTGGGGAAATTTCGTCCAGACTTATAGCATGGTCGGCCTGATTAATGCCGCCATCCGTCTCAGCAAACGCTGGGATCATGCATTTTAGGTAAAGGCAATGAAATCTAAGCGCTCTTTGTCCCTTACGCTGCGTTTCGTCATTCCGCTTGCCCTCGCACTGATTGTACTGGCCTATGCGCTGGTGCCGCTCGTGGAGCGATTGACCCTGCGCTGGTTTGTCCGGGACCTCGATATCCGCTCGCAACTGATTGCCGGCGCGATTCAGGAGCCGCTTGTGGAACTCCTCGATAAAGGAGACCGGGCAAAGACCAACACTCTTTTTCGGAGAGTCATTCAGGATGAACGACTTTTCGCTATCGGCTACTGTGATGCAGGCGGCAACCTGCTCTATCGCACCCCAACTTTTCCGGCATCCCTCAAGTGTCCACCTGTTGATTCCTTGAAAAAGAGCTCGAACGCAGTTCATGGTTTGCCGCGGGGAGGGGTTCATGTCTCTTCCCATCCTATCGTTCAGGAGGGAGGAAGGACCGGCTCGCTCGTGCTTGTGCACGACATGAGTTTCATCGAGCGCCGCAGTGCCGAAACCCGCACTTACGTCATCATTCTCTTTGTCGTTCTCGGTGTGGTCATTTCCCTGATCACGGTATTCGTCGCCCATATGAGCTGGCGCGGCTGGCTGGAAGGAATGCGGGCCATGCTGAGGGGCGAGGGAATCGTCAGGCCCTTTGTCCGGCAGGAAGCTCCCTCGGAATTACAGCCTCTCGTCGGGGATCTGCGGGCCCTGTTGAGAACTCTCGATGCGGAGCGCCGTTTCGCTGATGACGCAACGATTACGTGGAATCCCGATTCACTCCGCACGCTGCTGCAAAAGCAGCTTGCCGGCGAACGAATCATCGTGGTTTCCAACCGTGAACCGTATATCCATATCCATAAGCAGGGGCGCATCGAACTCACCCGTCCCGCCAGCGGCCTCGTCACGGCCATCGAGCCGGTTATGCGGGCCTGCTCTGGAACTTGGATCGCCCACGGCGGCGGTAGCGCTGACCGCGAAATGGTCGACGGGCGCGACCGGATTGTAATCCCGCCCGAACACCCTGAATACACGCTACGGCGTATCTGGCTCAGCCGGGAAGAGGAACTCGGCTATTATTACGGGTTTGCCAATGAAGGCCTCTGGCCTCTCTGCCATATTGCCCATGTCCGCCCTGTCTTCCGCTCCAGCGACTGGCAGCATTATTCTATGATCAACCAGCGCTTTGCCGACGCCGTGGTCAAGGAAGCGGAAAGCGACAACCCCGTTGTGCTCGTGCAGGATTACCACTTTGCTCTTCTGCCGGAAATGGTACGCAGTGTTCTTCCCAAGGCAACGATCATCACGTTCTGGCACATCCCCTGGCCCAATCCTGAGTCCTTCGGCATCTGTCCCTGGCGGGAGGAACTACTGAAAGGCATGTTAGGCAGCACGATCCTCGGGTTTCACACTCCCTTTCACTGCAAAAATTTCGTTGAAACCGTGGACCGCTATATCGAGGCCCGGATTGAGCATGAATCGTCCACCATTACCCGGCGAGGGAAATTGACGCTTGTGGAAAACTACCCGATTTCGATCCAGTGGCCATCGCCCTGGCAGGCGTCTCAGCCGTCCGTGGATGAGTGCCGTGAAGCAGTCCTGCAGTCATTGGACCTCTCCGCGGGTCATTTGATCGGTCTGGGCGTCAAACCCGATTCTATCGTTGGGATCTCTTTTGAACGCTCACTCGAAATGGTAGTGGGAATCTTGGGCATCCTCAAGGCCGGTGGCGCCTATTTACCCCTCGATCCGCATTACCCGGC
>JALOTU010000396.1 GCA_025457725.1 Verrucomicrobiota bacterium | reverse complement strand
ATCATTTCAAGTCCCTCGACCCACTCGCCGCTTCCTGGTTGAATCCGAGCATTAATAATCCGGGCTGGCGCAACCTCGACCTTCCTCATGGCAGACGGCAAAGAGTATTTTGTGGGTGTGGACCTGGGCGGCACCAAGATTCTGGCGGCCGTGTTCAGCCCGGCGCTGAAATGCCTGGGCAAATCCAAGCGCAGCACCAAGGCCGAGCGCGGCGCGCAGGCGGTGATCGATCGCATCGCGCGTTGTGTTTCGGACGCGGTGGATGAATGCGACCTGGACCTCAAGCTGTGTCGCGGGGTGGGGATCGGCGCGCCGGGCGCCGTGGATTTCGAGGCGGGCAAGGTGGTGTTCGCGCCGAATCTCGACTGGAAGGATCTGCCGCTGAAGAAGGAGCTCGAGAAGCGGCTGGAGGTCCCGGTGTTCCTCGACAACGACTGCAATGTCTGCAGCCTCGGCGTGTATGAAAAGGAACTGGGCGCCAAACCGGCCAGCATGGTCGGCATGTTCATTGGCACCGGCATCGGCGGCGGCCTGGTCCTCGAGGGAAAACCCTACTCGGGCATGAGCCATACGGCCGGGGAAATCGGACACATGGTGGTGCAGGTCGACGGGCCCAAGTGCGGCTGCGGTCGCAAGGGTTGTCTGGAGGCGGTGGCCAGCCGGACGGCGATGTTCAAGCGCCTGCAGACGGCCGTCAAGGACGGCGAGAAGACGGAGCTGACCGACATCGTGGGGGAGGATTTATCCGACCTGAAGAGCAGCCACCTGCGCAAGGCTTTGAAGCGGGGCGACAAGCTGGTCAAGAGGACGATCGAGGACGCCGCCCGCTACATCGGCATCGGCGCCGCCAATTTGATCAACATTCTCAACCCGGAATATGTCGTTCTGGGCGGGGGCGTAATCGACGCGCTGGAGGATGAGATGTTCGGCGCCATTGTTGAATCGGCCCGGGAACACACCTTTCCCGGGGCGGATCGCGGATTGAAGATCGTGGCCAGCAAACTGGGCGATGACGCCGGAATCACCGGAGCCGCCGTGCTCGCCCGGCGCTGCGCCAAGTAGGCCCGGCCGCCTCCGCCCGATGTCACCCGCCCCCGAATCGATTCGCCGCGCGGTCATCGACGTGGGCACCAACTCCGTCAAGCTGCTGGTGGCCGAGGTGACGGCGGATTCCATCGTTCCCCTCCTCGAAACCAGCGAGCAAACGCGGCTGGGACGCGGCTTCTATGCGACCCATCTGCTGCAGCCGGAGGCGATGAAACTCACCGCGTCGGTCGTGGCGCAGTTTGCCCGGCAGGCCCGGGAGCTGGGGGCCTGCGAGATCCGTCCCTTCGCGACCAGCGCCGCCCGGGACGCCCTCAACGCCGACCACCTGGTCTCGGCCATCCGCGCCGGGAGCGGGTTGGAATTGTCGATCATCTCCGGCGAGACGGAGGCGGAGTGGGCGTTTTGCGGCGCGTCCTCCACTCCGGCCCTGGACGGGAAGTTGTTCCTGTTGCTGGACGTGGGCGGGGGGAGCACGGAGTTTATCCTGGGTCAGGGCGGACATTCCCGGTTCAGCCGGAGCTTTGCGCTGGGCACCGTTCGCACCCTGGAAACCCTCACGCACAGCGATCCCCCGACCCCCGCCGAACTCGCCCGCCACCGGGACTGGGCAGGTCGGTTCCTGCGGGAAAACGTCCGTCCGCACCTCGAGCCGGCGATGGCACGGGAACAGGTGGAGTCGGGCGATCCGGTGCTCCTGGCGGCGACGGGCGGGACGGTATCAATTCTGGCGGCGTTGGAGTTGGGCTTGACGACGTTTGATCGCGAACGCATGGAATCCGTGGTCCTGACCGATCAACGGGTCTCGGGCTGGGTGGAGACGCTCTGGAGCCTGCCGTTGGTTCAACGTCGTCAACTGCCCGGCCTGCCGCCTTCGCGGGCGGATGTGATGCTGGCGGGCTCGGTGATCTTCGAGAGCGTGATGCGCCAGTTCGGCTTCAAGGAACTTCGCGTCAGCACCCGCGGGTTGCGCTTCGCCGCCTTGAGGAAACTGTGGTCACCGGGCGCCGACCAGGCGGTCCTGTAAAATCCACTGCCCTGTAGCGCACGACGTGAGGAGTGCCTCGGGCGCCCACCGTCGACTCCTCACGTCGTCGCCTGCAAGAAGCTTGATGGAGGCGTCAGGTGGAGGTCGGGTGAAGGGTTTGGCGGATGCCCCTTTGGCCGCGACACGCTCGAAGCTGCCCGAAAACAATCAGCCGGGAGCGGCCTTGAGCCCGCTCCCGGCTGGATCACAACTCACCTCCCTGGTTATCGGGACAGTCGGTAATACTCCTGCTGGAGCGCTGCGGGGAAGGTGTTGGAACCCACCCCGGCCGCGTCCGCCTTGTATTGCCACGGACCGGCGACATTGGTCGCGGATTGGAGGGTGGCGCACTTCAATCCACGGTAGCTGATTTGCACATTGCCAGGAGTTGCCGGGGTCGCGGTGAGCCCGCCCAACTCGGATTCCACCCGCGGAACGGTCGGATTGTTGTTAATCCACAGGTCGAGCGGCAGCGCGTAGTTGGTCTGGCCCGGGGTGGTGCGAATGTAGCGGATGTGATTGACCGATCCACCGGCCTCGTTATCCGATCCGTTCATGCTGTATTTGTATTCCAACCGGAGGTTCTGTCCGGCGGGGAAGGCCACGGTGACGAAGTAATTCGAGGTGCCGACGATGTTGGTCATTGTGTAGATGTTGCTGGCCACTGTCGGGGCCGGATTGGCCCAACCCCACCAGCCGGCGAAATCGCCGTTCAGGTAGATGGCCTGGGTTCCGTTGTACACCGTGGCGTCCGTGCCGGTGGCGTTGGTCATGCCGATTGTGAAGGTGATGGATTGCGGCTGCTCGATCACCTGGCAGGGGGACGCGTCGTCCCAGAACGCCGTCGGCAGGACCTCGTTGGAGGAGTTCACGGCAAGGGAGCGATCGCTGCGCGTCTCATACCCCGAGTTGCCCATGTTGGTTGAATCCGTCCAGTACTTGTAGGTGTAACCGCAAGCTCCGATGGGGCCTTGGAGGCTGAGAACACCACTGAAGACGTTGGAGTTGGGACCCACCGGGTTGTTGGTCAGCACAACACTGCCGGGATCCAGACTGTTGGTATTCCAGTTATTAAACGATCCCGGAACCAATACCTTGTCGGTCGCGGGATTGAACTTCCCGGTGGAG
>JALOTU010000395.1 GCA_025457725.1 Verrucomicrobiota bacterium | reverse complement strand
TCCCCATGATCTCATGTTCGGGACCGGGCACGGCAACAGCGGATTTCAAAACGAGGCGGCCCACACCTTCTACAGCCAGGGTTACCGCAAGCTGCGTCCCTCAACGGTGGTCCGGCTGATGTTCAACCGGCCGGCCAACATCACATCGATCCGCTTCAACCTCACCGGCGGCTGCTTCGTGGTGTGTTCCGCGTGCGCCACCGGTTCCATCGCGCTCAGCGAAGCCTTTCATCGCATCCGCTTCGGGCTGACGGATCATGCCGTGGCGGCCTGCGCGGACTACGGCCTGGACCGGGCCACGTTCGGCGCCTGGAACCGTCTGGGTGTGCTGTCGCGCAATCCCGATCCCGCACGGGCCTGCCGACCGTTTGACGTGCATCGCGACGGCCTGGTCATGGGCGAGGGCGCGGCGACGTTTGTGCTGGAAACACTGGAATCGGCACGGGCACGTGGCGCGAACATCCTGGCGGAAGTGCTGGGATCGGGCCTTTCCAGCGACGCCACGCACATCGTCAAACCGGCCAGCGAAGGCCAGGTGCGGGCCGTGCGCAAGGCCATGGCCATGGCCGGCATCGGCCCCGCGGATCTGGACTACGTCAATGCCCACGGCACAGCCACCGACATCGCCGACACGGTGGAGGCTGCGACCTTGCGCGAGGTTTTGGGCGGCGAGATCGAACGCATTCCCGTCTCGAACTGCAAGGCCCAGCTGGGGCACCTCATGGGAGCCACCGCCGGGGTCGAGCTGGTGATGACCATCCTGGCGATGCAAAAGGGGCTCCTGCCGGCCTGCCGCAACCTCGATCATCCCGACCCGCGTTGTCGGCTGAATTTCGTCCGGGGCGAGCCGCTGAAACAACCCGTCCGGGTCGCGTTGAAGAACAGCTTTGCCTTCGGCGGCACCAACTGCGCCGTGGTGCTGGGGCCGGCGCCATGACAAGGCAGCCCTCCAAACAGCATGGCGCTCAGTACCGTCCCCGGATGTGCGCCTGCACATCGCTCTCGTAGAACTCCATGAGACGGTGGTGCAGGTCTTCCGGAAGGGAAGGAAGATCCGAGATGCGGGCGTTGGCCCTGGCCTGTTCCGGGGAGCTGGCTCCGGGGATCACCACGGAGACGGCGTCATGGTCCAGGATCCATCGCAAGGCCAGTTCCACCATGGTCATTCCTTCGGGGAGGAAATCTCTGATTCTCTCCGCCAGCTCAACCCCCTTCTCAAAGGGCAACCCGGCAAAGGTCTCCCCCACGTTGAAGCACTGCCCGTCGCGATTGTAGTTGCGATGATCCTCGGCGGCAAAGGTGGTTTCCCTGGTGAACTTCCCGCTCAACAAGCCGCTGGCGAGCGGCAACCGCACGATGATGCCAACGCCCCGCGCCAGCGCCTGCGGGAACAATCGGATGACAGGCTTCTGCCGGAAGATGTTGAAAATCACCTGAAGCGAGAGCAGCCCATCCTGCTCCAGGCAGAGGAGCCCCTCGTCCACCGTCTCCACGCTGGCTCCGAAGTGGCGGATGAGTCCCTCTTGCTGGGCGCGCCTGAGCCAGTCGAAGACCTCGCCCGAGCGGAGCAGCCCCTCGGGAATACAGTGCAACTGGAGCAGATCGATCACCTCCACGCCCAGCCGGCGCGCGGCCGCACCAATGGACTGACGCAGTCGTTCCTCGGAATAGTGGTCCGGGAATACCTCCGCCGCCCTGCCGAACTTCGTGGCCACGGTGACCGGCGTCGGACATTGCTTCAGGAATTTCCCGATCAATTCCTCGCTCCGCCCCGCGCCATAAACGTCGGCGGTGTCCAAGAAATTGATCCCGCTGCCGACAGCCGCCTCGAGGATCGCAAGGGCGGTGTCCGCCTCCATCGCCCCGAAGTCTCCGCCGAACTGCCAGCAGCCAAGACCGACCTCACCAACGCGGAAGTCCTTTCCCAGTTGTCGTGTGATCATATGGCCGGCGGCATGGACTACTCCACCGTGACCGACTTGGCGAGGTTGCGCGGCTTGTCCACGTCGCATCCGCGGGCGACGGCGATGTGGTAGGAGAGCAGTTGCAGCGGGATCACGGCGAGCAACGGCCACAGCGGCTCCATCACGGGCGGCAGAAAGAGCACGTCATCCACCTTCGATCCAATCCGGTCGTTGCCTTCCGTGGCCAGCGCGATGATCGGGCCCTTGCGTGCCTTGATCTCCTCGAGGTTGCTGATGGTCTTTTCGTAGAGCGAATCCGACGGGGCCAGAAAAACCGAGGGCGTCCTTTCGTCGATCATGGCGATGGGTCCATGCTTCATCTCGGCGGCGGGATAGCCCTCGGCGTGAATGTAGGAAATCTCCTTGAGCTTCAACGCGCCCTCCATGGCCACGGGAAAGCTGTACTGCCGGCCCAGGAAAAAGAAATCCTCGGCCTGCGCGTACTTCAGGGCGATGCGTTTGATCTGCCCGTCCAGCGCGAGCACCGTCTCCATCTGCGCCGGGATCTGTTCGAGCGCCCGGAGGATCTTCATCCCCTCGGTGGAGGAGAGCATGCGAATGCGTCCCATCAACACCGCCATCAGCGTCAACACCGTGACCTGCGAGGTGAAGGCCTTGGTGGAGGCCACCCCGATCTCCGGTCCGCAATGCAGATAGACCCCGCCGTCGGATTCCCGGGCGATGGTGCTGCCCACCACGTTCACGATGCCCAGCACGCGGTGTCCGCGCCGGCGGGATTCCCGCAGCCCGGCGAGGGTGTCGGCCGTTTCGCCCGACTGGCTGATCACCAGCGTCAGTGTGTTCTTCTCGATCGGGGCGTTGCGGTAACGGAACTCGCTGGCGTATTCCACCTCCACGGGGATGTGCGCCAGTTCCTCGAACAGATACTCGGCGACCAGGGCGGCGTGCCAGCTGGTGCCGCAGGCGGGAATCACGATGCGGTCCACCGCGCGCAGTTCGGCCGGCGTCAGGTTCAATCCGCCGAAACGGGCGGTGGCCTCCTCGAAGTTCAGCCGTCCCCGCATGGCGTTCTGCACCGCGCGCGGCTGCTCGAAGATCTCCTTGAGCATGAAATGCTCGAACCCCCCCTTCTCCACCGCCTCCTCCTCGAACTCCAACTGGCTGATCTGGAATTCAGCAGCGGCGGAATCCACCCTCTCGACCTTGAAATCGGACGCGCTGATGGTGACCACGTCCAGGTCGTTCAGATAGACCACCTGCCGCGTGTGCGCCACGATCGC
>JALOTU010000394.1 GCA_025457725.1 Verrucomicrobiota bacterium | reverse complement strand
AGCCGGAACAGGTGGGCGGCGATGCTGCGGAGACTGCCCGGGCGTTTGGAATCAAAGATGGCCGAGCGCAGGTCGTTCTCCAGCAGTTCGGGTTTTCGTTGCGCCCGGCTGCGCGTCAGTTGTCCTTCCGCTTCCAACACGGCAATCAACGGCGCCAGCAGCGAGTCCTGCGCGGGCACGCCTTCCGGCGTCAGCCGGATCAGCGCGCTGCGCAACAGTCGGGCCGTGGCGCCGGCGCGTTCGATGTAGCGTCCGAGCCAGTAGAAATCATCCGCCAGTCGGCTGGGCAGATTGTTTCCCACCCGGCGCAGTTCCACCTGTTGCCCGGTGGTTTCGAGCAGGGAAATGTTCTCCACGGGTTTATGACTCACCACCCACACGTCCTTGCTGGTCCAGTTCTGACGCATGGTCACCGCATGAACCGCCGGCTCCCGCGCCTCGCGCGCCAGGCCGCCGGGCATCAGCCGGTAGCTGTCGCCGGTCGCCACCAGAAAGACCCGCAGGGTCACCGGCTTGGCCACCAGCCGGTTTCCATCCCAGGCCGGGGCATGCGATAGGGTCAGGCGCTCCCTCGCGACATAGCGGGTGGGTTGAAACCGGATTCTTTCCCTCAGGGTGGATGCCTTGTCATCCGTCAGCTCGCCGTCGTACTCCATCATGTTGGGCCGGACCTTGAATGCATCCTGGACGCTCAGGGCATCGAGGTTGGCCAGCACATGATCCGCAGCCGGCCGCTGTCCGCACCACCAGGTGCCCACCGACGGAATCTGCAGATCCTCGCCGAGGAGGTGCTGACAGAGCCCGGGGAGGAAACTGAGGAACGCCGGGGCCTCGGCCAGCCCGGAGCCCAGGGCGTTGGCGATGGTGACGTTGCCGGCCCGAACAGCCTCCAGCAGTCCGGGAACGCCCTGGGTCGAGTCGTTGCGCAGCTCGAGCGGATCGCAGAGATTGTCCTTCACCCGGCGGATGATGACATCCACCGGCTCCAATCCGCTGAGCGTCTTGAGGAACACGCGGTCATCGCGCACCGTCAGATCCTCCCCCTCGACCAGCAGGTAGCCCATGTAACGCGCGAGATAGGAGTGCTCGAAGTAGGTCTCATGGCTCGCCCCCGGTGAAAGCAGCACCACGTGCGCATCGCGACCCGATTGGGTGGACAGTCCGGCCAGCGACAGCCGGCGTTCCTTGAAGAACCCGGCCAGCCGGTGCACGTGCTGACTGCGAAACGCCGCCGGAAACACGCGCGACGCCACCAAACGGTTCGCGAGCGCGTAGCCGGCGCCTGCGGGGACCTGGGTGCGGTCGGAAAGCACCCACCATCGGCCGTCGGGCCCGCGGGCGACATCCGCCGCGTAGAAATGCAGGAACTTGCCCCCCGCGGGGTCAACTCCATGGCAGGAACGGAGGAACCGGGACTGGCCAAACACCAGCGCGGGCGGAAGCCATTGGGATCGGATGAGCTCCTGCTGACCGTAACAATCCTTCAGAATCCGGTTCAACAGGATGGCGCGCTGGATCAGGCCGGATTCCAGTCGTCTCCAATCCTCGGGCGAAATGAGCAGCGGAACCGGATCCAAATCCCAGCCGGACCCCATGCCCGCGGGAGCGTCGGGCGGAAGAAACTGAATGCCCCGTTCCTCGACCAATCGTCGGCCCGCCTCCACCCGCTGTCGGACCCCCTCGAGGCCCATGGTGCGGAGCGTTCTGACGAACCCCGACCAGTGGGGACGGAGCGTTCCATCCGGGGCCAGCAGCTCGTCGTAGGCGGTCTCCGGGGAGCGATAATGCTCCAGGAGATCGTGTCGGGTCGCCGGACTTGCGGTGGCGGCATTCATGCGGGCAAACAGGTACCCGACTCGCCGCTCCGAATCCAGTCCCGTTGTGAATCGCTGACGTGCAAGGTAGGGACGGCCTGCGCGCCGTTCACCGCGCCGTACCAGGCGCGGAACGCATTGCGGTGGGCGTGCGATTTCCAGACTTCGTTCCGACCGCCCGAAGCACTCCTTACGTCGTGCACTACAAGGCGGAAAGCCCCACTCCTTTGTAGCCGACGAGGTGAGGAGTCGATGCGAGCGCCCCAGGCACTCCTTACGTCGTGCGCTACAAGAGTGAGTGAGGGACGGCCTGGCCATCTCCGCCGAGTTTTGACTACCCTCGGGGATTCCGCGGTGGTAGCCTTCACCCTGCTTGAGGAGGGCACGTCATCCGGCAGCCGAAACGTTGCAGGGGACGTGGGGACTGGACGAAGCCTGTGCTTCGCGAACGAAAAACTGAAACCGAAACTGAAACTGAAAAAGAGAAATCGACTGATATGCCTATCGCCACACCTGAACAATACAAAGCCATGCTGGAAACGGCTTACCAGGGCCACTACGCCTACCCGGCCATCAACATCGCGAGCATGACCACCGCCAACGCCGCGTTGAAGGGGTTCGCGGACAAGAAATCCGACGGCATCCTCCAGGTCTCGACCGGCGCCGGGGCGTTTGCCTCCGGGTTGCACGTGAAAGACCAGGCGCTGGGCGCCATCAGCCTGGCCGACCACATCCGTCGCATGGCGGACAGATACGACGTGCTCATCGCCCTGCACACCGATCATTGCCCGCCAAAGGCCGTGGACACGTTTCTGAATCCGTTGATCGAGGAATCGGAACAACGCTCCGCCAAGACGGGCCAGACGCTCTACAGCAGCCACATGGTGGACGCCTCCAACCTGCCGCTGAAGGAAAACCTCGACCTGTGCGTGCCCATCTACGAGCGCCTGGCCAAGATCGGCATGATGCTGGAACTCGAGGCCGGCGTGGTCGGCGGCGAGGAGGACGGGGCCGCGGGCTCGCATGACACCCCCGCCGAAAAGCTCTACACGACCAGTGCGGACATGGTGGAGGTCTACCGCCGGATGCACGGCATCCAGGGCACCTACATGTTCGCCGCCACCTTCGGCAACGTGCACGGCGCCTACAAGCCCGGCGCCGTCAAGCTGCGTCCCTCCATCCTCAAGGAAGGTCAGGAGGCGATCCGGGCCGAGTTCGGCAAGGACGCGAAGTTCTACCTCGTGTTCCACGGCGGCTCCGGATCGGCCAAGAGTGAAATCAAGGAAACCCTGGGGTACGGCGTGGTGAAGATGAATGTGGACACCGATTGCCAGTACGCCTTCACCCGCCCCATCGCCGACCACATGTTGAGTCGCTACAGCGGGGTGCTGAAG
>JALOTU010000393.1 GCA_025457725.1 Verrucomicrobiota bacterium | reverse complement strand
CAACCCCCGGCGCTGGGTCTGCGGATCGACCGTGCGCGTTGTGTCGAAATACTCCGCCGGAACGGGCAACGGGTCGTCGCCAAGTGAAACGAATTGCGCATGGTCCGGCGGTTGAGCCGGCACCTGGTCCGCAGTCAACTCCACCGACCGGCACGGTCATGGAACCGGTCATGTCCGCAAGCTTTTCACCCCAGGCGTTTCGAATTCTGAGCTGGATGGCTGAAACGGCCGTTTGACTGAGCTGGCAGGCACTTTCGGCAGCTTGGAACGCCTTTTCCGAGGTATTGTTCTGCTGCCTCAACACCTTCATCCGCTCCAGCTCGGCATGAGCGGCGTCGAACTCCATCTGCGCCCGGCCCAACTCCGCCACCAACTCCGCCAACGGCGCAAGATCGAGCACCCGCCCAAAGGCGTCCAACCCGGGTTTCCATTCCGCGGACGCCAGTGGAGCAACCCGCAGATCCATGACCGCTTGGGTCGCGGGATCGAGCGTGATGACGGTCCCGCCGTGGGGATCCTGTTTCAGCCGCGATTGTGGCTCATCGGGCTGCGCGGCCGAGGGAACGGGCGATTCGTCGTCCGACCGGGAGCATCCCGTCAGGACCAGCGTCCCCAGCACCATTGCGAACAACAAATTGAGTGGGTTTTGTTTCACTTCGCCACCTCCTGCTCTCTGTCAGACCAAGCCCCCAGGAGGACTGGTGTGATCACCAAGGGCGCCTGCACCGCATCCTCCAAGGCAATCAACGCCTGCTGCGCCTTGACCAGAGTGTTCAACCGCGCCTGCTCACCCGCGATTCGGTCCGCCTGCACAACCCCCAACGCCACCCGATCGACTTCCCCCGCCTCCAAAAGGCTGCGCGTCCGCCGCTCGCGCTCTTGTTGTTCGGCCAGCAGGGAATCGGCAACCGACACCTGGTCCTTCGCCGCCCGATAGCCCGCCAGGGCGCGCTCAATCTCACCGATGGCCGTGGCCTGGACGGCAATAAAACGCGCCGCCGCCTCCTGACGTCGCGCCGCCGCCTCGGCGATCGGGCCCTGGTTCTGGTCGAGGAGGGGAAGTTCCAGGGACAGGCCCAGGCCCCACTTGTTATCCCCCTGATCGAACTCGTAGCCCGGGTTCAGATGCACGTCGGGATACTGCTTGGCGATCTCCAGCTGGAGTGCGGATTGGCTGGCCGCGTACTCGGCAAGCGCGGCCAGAATGTCGGATCGATTCAACACCGCCTCCCGCCGCACTTCGGCATCCACCAAATCATCCGGCAACGATTCGAGCCCGGGAAATTCGACTTCCACATCGGCCATCGCCCCGGCGGGAATGCCCATGGCCGTCGCCAGGGCAACCCGGGCCTCCGCGGTTTGACGGCGGGCGTCCGCCAGATCGAGCAAGGCGTTTTCCAGGTTCACCCGCGCAAGGCCGACGTCCAGGGGCGCGATCGCCCCCGCCACGAGCTGCTGATCGAGCAACTGGACCAGGTTGCTCAAAACCACGACCTGGCGTTGCAGCACCTCCACAGCCCGCTGGTCGGCTTGCAGATCCAGCAAGGCATGACGCACCC
Organism: Verrucomicrobiota bacterium; assembly: GCA_025457725.1. Classification (GTDB taxonomy): domain Bacteria; phylum Verrucomicrobiota; class Verrucomicrobiia; order Limisphaerales; family DSYF01; genus JALOTU01. The sequence goes on along the minus strand of JALOTU010000393.1, from coordinate 1,796 downwards.
CGCTTCGGACCCGCCAGGCAGCGCCAGCCAGGTTGCATCGCGCCGCCTGCGCGAGATGTTGCGCCTGGGCGACACGATAGCCGCGTTTCCCGGCCGTCTCGATCGGAACATCCAGGCTGAAGTTCACGATCCAGGGCGACGGGAGGGCGGTCGTGGTGTCGTACAACGGGCTGGCGCTCAAAACGGGATTGGGTCTTCTCCCGGCCGTCTCCCCCCCGGCATCCGCCACCGCCACCTGCGCGCGCGCCACCTCGAGATCGGGATGGAAGTAGAAAGCCGCCAGCACCAGGCCCGTCAAATCCCACTTCGCGGGAGGCCACTCCGACAGGCGCTGCAGACGATTGGTTTCCACAAAGGCCCGCAGTCCGACATCCGCCAATGACCGAGACTCGAAGCTGGCGCGCGATTGCCCGGCAGTCAGCGGTTGATCCTGGAAGTGGGCGCAACCCGGAATCAGCGCCAGCAGGGCAAGCACGACCGGCAGGCCGCCGGGACGAAAACCCAACCTGCGGGACCCGGCCATCAGTCGTGCCCCCCGTAGGCCTCCTTCTTGTCCTTCTTGCCGAACTCGAATAGATAGGCCCGGAAACCAATCGTCATCTGCACCTCGGAAGTGTCGCCGGTCAGCGTCGGTCCATTCTGAATGGAGATCTCCTGCCCCCACGAATACCGCCAGCGGGTCTCGAAATCGAAGGAGATGTTGCGCGCGATGAAATACTCCACGCCGCCGCCGACCAGCATTCCCCCGCTGAAACCCTTGGCATTGATGTGCTGGCCCACCCCCTTGGGTTTGACGTCGTTGTTCTCGCCGTAAGTCACCCCGGCACCCGCCATGACGTAGGGAACCCATTTGCCATTGGCGGACGGAAAGCGGACCCGCAACAGCGGCATGGCCGTGTAAACCGCGTATTCACTCACCGTGCCCAGGGTGTCCACCTGCACTGAATACTCGGTGTGATCCAGCATGACCTCGGCGCTGAAGGTCTCGCCGAAGTTGGCGCCCAGGGACAGCGTGTAGTTGAGGTTCAAGGTGTCAAACGGGGCCGCCACCTTGGGCACCAGCTTGACCCGCGGCGTCCAGTTCGCATCGGTCAAAATCGAAAAGCCGCCCTGCGTGCCGAAATACAGCCGGACCGGCTGATGTTCATCGCTCCTCGTCAGCAACGGCCGGGGATTTTCTTCCTCGAAAAACAGCCTCAACCCGAAGGTGGCCAGGAACGACGAGGGATCATATTTCTGGTCCGTGTTGTCGATGCTGATGTTGACCGGGTTGGCCCACAGGTACTTGCCTTCCACGTTGAAGGCGATGTTCTCGGCCAGGAAAAAGTCGATGCCCGCGCCGCCGATGACGCAAACCGTCCAGGCACCCTCGGCGTCGATCTGGTACTTGGTCCCGTCCTGGGTGCGGTCGTTGAACTGGGACCAGACCCCGCCCGCGCCCGCAACGACATACGGCACCAGGCGATTGTTCCAGAGCGGCACACGAAAGCGCACCTGCGGCGCCAGGTTCCACATGGCCATTTCCCCGATGGCTTCCTCCCCCTGCGGCCCCTCCAGGTTCAACTGCCAGAAATCCAGGGCCAGTTCAGCGCCCCAGTTGCGGTTGAAGTTGGCGCCGTAGCTCAACCCGCGCAGATCCAGCACCCCCCAGGACGGCGCGAACTCGCCCACGCGCCAGTCGAGGTAGGTGCGGAATTCATCAGAATCCTGCGCCTTCAAACATTGTACGCCCGCCGCAAGCATTAGCCCGGCCGCGAGACACCAGCGGCGCAAACCGCATCGACCGGCCCGGCGGG
>JALOTU010000037.1 GCA_025457725.1 Verrucomicrobiota bacterium | reverse complement strand
TCGTGAAAAGTCTGCCACGACACGCCGCGCCGGTCGAGATCGCGGATGCGGTTGGCGCTGGTATTGGTCACCTCCACTTCCAGCACGTTGTCCGCGGGCTGGAGATGGTTCACCGTCACACGGAACGGAGGCGTGAACAGCGTGCCCAGGTCCTGACCGTTCATCCGTACCCGCGCACTTTGGCAAACCTTTCCAAGATCAAGCTGGAACGCTTCGAGTCCCGCCTGGAGACAGTCGCCCGGTGCGTCAAACTTCAGAGTGTAGCGTGCGGTGCCGGCAAAGCGCTGCGCGTTCGTATCACCCGATTCCGTCCAGGAGGCCAGCTGGTCTGTGGCAAACGACCCGGGCAGCTCCGGGCCGCCGCTCAAAAACTCAACCTGCCAGCGTCCCCGCAGTTCGACCCCATCCCCTGCCGGTTCCCAAAGTGAAAACGCCTGCCCGGCCACATCATACGAATCAAAGGTGCGCAGAATCACGGAGGCACCCGGCGGCAGGCTCAAACGAGCTTCGATTTGATTGTCGGCACCCTGCCGGATCGAGGCCAGGCCGATGCGGTCCGTGAGCGGGTCCATGATGGCGACGGACCTCGCCCGCGATGCCAGCGGGACCCAGCCATCCACGGTTTGGGCACCACGATTGGCGATGAAGTAATACCGTCCGTCTGTCAACCGGCGGCGAAGGCACATCAGGCCGGGCATGTCGAACATTCGCTCGCGGTGCGCACCAGCCGTCGGCAGTGTGGAACTCAGCGGGCCGACCAGGACCCTGCCCGCGCATTCCACTCTTTCCCCGGCAATGCTCTCGGCGGTGGCCTTCATGACCTGAAAGTCGAGGCGCCGGTGATCCAGGCGGCCCCATCCCGCCACATCGTGCGGCAGGGCTCGCACGAAGATGACGGTGCCCCCGGCCTGAGCCAGACGCAGCAGAGCACGCATGGCGGTGGAGGAAATGACCGCGCATTCCGGCACCACAACCGCCCGATACCCGCCTTCTTCAGACCCACGCACCGAGACCCGATGGTCTGACACGGTAGCCGATGCGAGTTGCCGATCCGACACGTAATCGAACGGATACCCTGCCTGCCACAACTCCTGCGCCGTCTTCCCAATCGGCTGTTCCTCAAACCAATCCCGCGCGTGAACCGTCAGGTTGCGCGTCATCCCCGCGGGATGATTCCAGAGATCGTGAATCGGCCAGTAAAGCAGGAGGTCGTTGTCCGGCCAGCCGGCTTGCAACACGGACTGACAGCGGGTCGCGTAGGCATTCAACGACGCCACATCGTGCCAGAGGGCATTGCGCGGGTTCATCTCGTAACTGGCGTAGAACACCCAGCCCGGCCAGGGAACGGTCTCCGGTGAATAGCAGGTGCCGTGGTAGAAGATGTGATTCACCCCGGTGAGAAACAGGTCGTCGAGGAGGTATTTCATGTCCGCGAGCGTCTCGGTGAAGTGTTCGGCCAGCCAGGTGCCCGTTTCCGCGCTCACCAGCGGCTTGCCGCTCACGTGTGCGGCCGAGGAGGCGAACTTGGAAATCAACCGGTTGCGATCCGCACGGAACATCTCCGTCTCCGGGATGTCGGCCTCCGCATACAGATCCAGCCAATTGCCGGGCGAGCCGTGCGCCTCGTTGCGGGTGAGGAAACCGCGGCTGTGTGACCACTGGACCCACTGCCGAATCGTCTCCTCGACCATGATGTCCGAGATCGTCTCCCGATAATCGCCCTTTACCCGGGCGGCGCGGTCGGCGGGTTTACCGGTCAGGAACGCATCCAGTTCGTCCTGAAGACGGTAGCCGCGTCGCTTCTCGAATTCCGTCAACAGCACCGGCGACCAGTCCATCTTGTATTCGTAGGAATCGTGATACTGGGCCCGCGGTTTTGCGCCGGTGTAAGTCGCGAAGGCCTGGTCCATCCAGCCCAGGTAATTCGTCATCGCCCGGGGATAGGCCAGGTTCAACATCCACCCTTCCCCGCCGGGCGCGGCGCGCTTCACTTTCTGAGGGCCCGGCCTCTGGGAAACCGCATAGACCGTCCATTGTCCTTCGGGCGCAGTCCAATTCACCGAACCCTCCGCCGAGATCCTCCCCAGCAAATCCTCCTTCCTGCCGTCCGGGCCAAACGCCATCAGCGCCTGGGTCTCCGCCTTCGCAATCTTATCCGCGAGTTTTTGACCCCCCGCCACCGACCAGTGTTGGGTGACCAGGATCGCATTGGCCTCGTCCTCGGTCACTTCCGGCCCGCCGAAGCACCAGCCTGTGCCCGTGGTCATGTCCACCTCCAGCCCCAGCCGTCCGGCCTCCGTCACGGTGCAGTCGAGCAGGTTCATCCACTTCGGGCTCAGATAGTCGATGTAGTGGGATTCCCAACCTTTCGCGCCGTAGATCGGGATGATGTGCACGCCGCCCAGGCCCGCATCACGATAGCGGGTCAATTCCTTCTGAAGGTTGTTCGTGTCCACCGCGCTGCCCATCCACCACCAGTAGGCATGCGGTCTGGCCTGAACCGTCACCGCCGGCCATGCGAGGGGATCATCCGAGGCCAGGCAACTCAAACCGAAAGCAAAGGACAACGCCCATATCCGGCCCGGCGCCAGTCGTGCAGGAATGGTCGACAGAAAAGCTGGGTGCATTTTTCAAATAGTGTGATCGAGTACCAGGCCGACCGTGGACCGCCGCGGATGGCCAGGCATCAAGGGCCGGCCGCCGTCTCCCAGTCTTGGGATTTTTCGGGAGTGCACTCGAAAAACCCGATGTCTGCAATCTCATTGCTGCCGGCACTTGGAAGCTGACATGGTCGAACACCAGCTGGCGCGCACCCAACAGATCGATCACAGCGTCGGCGCTGTGGATGCTGATATTCTGGAAGGTGAAAGCCCTGGCATCACTGATCCGGATCAGCTTGTTGCAGCTGACGTCGGCATTCTCCATCCGGATGCATTCCAGATTCACATTCTCACCACTACCGCCCCTGCGGCGACGGGTCTTGAAGCGGGTGCCCGCGCCGGTTCCGTCGAAGACGCCGGCGTGGAGACAGAGAATCCGGATCGATCTGCTCGGGCGTGACGGCCAGTGCTTTCAGCCCGTCCTTCTGCTTTCCAATGCCGTTGTCGCGCCCCGGCTGCCCGTTTCAAACCGGTTCGACATTCATCCCGGGTTTGACCATGCTGGACCCGCCATGGCCGATGCCTTTCAGCAACTCCTCGATTCCACCATTCTTCATCTGAAAAACCTTCAGAGACAGGGAACGCAGTTTGTGTCGGTCGCCCCGAAGACCCTGCGAGAACTGAGTCAGCCGCAGGTTGCCGGTCCCATCCGCGCTGGAGCCTCCACAGGGCCCAGGCCCCAGGCATCGCCCACCTGTTCATTTCCGCCAATCGCCCCTCCGGTTGCGCCGGAAAGCAAATCTCTCACCCGTCCAGCGCCGGATGCCGCGAAGGAGACAGCGCTTGCCAGCCTTCGCGAACGGGCCGTGGTGTGCACGCGCTGCCCGAATCTGGTTCGCTTTCGAAGGCAGGTGGTGTTTGGTGTGGGCAACCCGAATGCCGAGTTGATGTTTGTGGGAGAAGCCCCGGGGGCTGACGAGGATGCGCAAGGCGAGCCGTTCGTGGGACGAGCGGGACAACTGCTCACCAAGATTATCGAGGCCATGGGGCTGAGCCGGAGAGAGGTTTACATCGGCAACGTACTCAAATGCCGCCCGGACATGCCCGCGGGGGATTCGGGAAACCGCAAGCCGACGCTGGAAGAAATGGAAACCTGCATCCCGTGGTTACGGGAGCAAATTGAGATCATCCAGCCCAAGGTTCTGGTGGCGCTGGGGGGCACAGCCGTGGAGGGGTTGATGGGAGGAATGGTGAAAATCACCCAGCTGCGCGGCCACTGGAAGGAGTTCAAAGGCATTCCGGTCATGCCTACTTTCCATCCGTCCTACCTGATCCGCGGCAACGACCTCCACCGAAAGCGCATGGTCTGGGAGGACATGTTGCAGGTGATGGAGAAGCTGCAGATGCCCATCAGCACAAAGCAACGCGGGTTCTTTTTGAGAAAATAGGCCGGCGCAGGGTTGCGGCAGCCCCCACTCAGACTCGATCGCTCAAACCGGTTCTTTCGTCCAGGTTGAAGGAAATGCCTGACGGCAAGCCCCTCCCACGATCGGGTGCCTGGCAGTGGTGAAGGTGAATGATTCCGGGACAGCCGAACCACACAGCCTTGCCTGCCAGCGGAATTCGCGTATAACGGCCCGCCATGACTTTGAACCCTGCGGCCATTGAGAAGCGACCTGGCTTTCTACGCCGGATGTACGATTGGACCATCAGTTGGGCGGAACGCCCCGGCGGCACCTGGGCGTTGTTCCTTCTCGCGTTCGCCGAATCCTCGTTCTTTCCCATCCCGCCAGATGTGTTGCTGATCGCGCTGTGCGTGGGCGCGGCCAGGAAGTCCTTTAGGTTCGCGGCCGTCTGTTCTGTGGGCTCCGTGTTGGGGGGAATGCTGGGTTACAGCATCGGTTACTGGGGTTACGATGTCATCGGAGAACCCATTGTGAAGTTTTATCACGGGGAGGCGGTAATGCAAAAGATTCAGGGCTGGTATGATGCCTACGGGTTCTGGGGCACCCTGGCGGCGGCGGTGACCCCAATTCCCTACAAGGTCTTCACCATTGCTTCCGGCGTCTTCAAGTTCCCTTTTGTCCCCTTCCTCCTGGCGTCCGTCATCGGGCGATCCTTCCGCTTCTTTCTGGTGGGTGGGGTGATCTACATCTACGGTCCGAGCGTGAAGGCGATCATCGAGAAGTACTTCGACTGGCTGGCCTGGTTGCTGTTGATCCTGGGTGTCGCCGGTTTCCTGGCAATCAAGTTCCTGCACTGATTTTCCTGCCCCGATCTTCAGGGAAGGATCAGTCCGAGGATGTTCTGTCGAGGAACGGGACCATATTCCCGGCTGTCGATGGAGACCAGGCGATTGTCGCCGAGGACGAAGAATTCACCCTCCCCGCAGCGGAAAACCTGTTCACCCGACCGCGTATTGCCAAACGTGGTCACACCCGGAGGCAGATAGGGTTCAGTCAAAGGCTGCCCATCGACGAACACCTTGCCATCCTTCAGCAGAACCGTCTCGCCCTCCGTGGCGATGATGCGCTTGACCGAAAACCCATGATCTTCGGGATCGGTGAGCACCACGACTTCGTTGCGCTGGGGCGACCGGAAGAGGTAAACCCATTTCTTGAGGAGGTAATGATCGGACTGACGCAGGGTGGGCGCCATGCTCTCGCCCACGACCTCGACCACCTGGACTCCGACCCGGCTAAAGGCAAAGTAGCTCAGGAAGACCAACCCGAGCATGACCACCCACTGCACCGCGTTGAAGGGTTTGCTTTTCGAGCGGGAAGCCCGAACGGCTGGATCTCCCGCCTTGTCCATCGGTCCCGCCATGTCGTGTTCAGGCTTGCTGTTCATTTGAAGTCGTGCCCCGTCGTTCTAGATGCCAGAGGATTCTCCAGATCAATGAGTGAAGCAAGGCCACGTAACACGGAAACCAACGTCAGAAGTTCTTCGTAGACCACCCTAGGCGCACAAGGCTCGTCGGGCCAGTCGGTTCGGCTGGCTTAACCCGGACGACCCGCGCCGCGCATGGCGTCCGCCAGTGAATTCCGGAGAACCTCCAGTCGAAACGGCTTGCTCACCACGCAATCCACATTCGACAGATCTGCACCCCATGAACTCAGCATCTCAGCGTAAGCGGTGACCAGAAGCACGGGAAGATCGGGAGCCTGGCGGCGAATCTCCGTCGCGAGTTCCGATCCCTTCATCCCGGGCATCGCATAATCGGTGATCAGCGCGTCAAATTGATCCGGCTTGAAGACGCTGAGGGCCTGCTCCGCGCTGTTGGCGGTGGAGACAGTGTGACCATCAAAAGCCAGCAACATCCGGATGGAATCACAAACGATGGGCTCATCGTCCACGACCAGAATCCGAATGGGTTTCAGCGGAGGTGTCGCCATGTCTCGTCATTTGCCCGGCTTCAGCCGGGTTCCGGTTCGCGTCGTGTCGTTAGAATGGATGAAAAATCCCATGGTGCTGATCCCGCTTTGCCTTGACGGCACGAGGTTTAGCACAAACCCTGCCGCAAGTAAAAGCCGCCGCGCCTTGGCAGCAATGATGCTTCCAAGGCAAGACGCCTGTCGACGTTTTTCCTTGGCGCATCAGCGAGGTCCGGCAGGGCATGGAACCATTTGCACAAGAAACGTTTCGAATCACTCACCATGAGACCAACCGCCTCAATCTTCATCCTTTTGCTCGGCCTGTCCACATTTCTTCCCTGCGTGCAGTCACAAGCGCAACCCGGGGCCGAACCAAATGCTGCTGCGAGCGGCGAAGAAGGCCAGGACGCAAGCCGGCAAGACATCAACGAAGTCATCAAGACCGCCACGGAGTTCACCAACAGCGTTGGCATGGTCATGAAAAAGGCCGGATCGCTTTGGATCTCCGCCTACGAAACAACACAAAAGAATTTCCAGGAGGTCATGGGGTCAAACCCGAGCGCGTTCCCGGGCGAAAAGCATCCCGTCGATTCCGTCAGCTGGAATGACGCGGTGGGTTTTTGCCAGAAACTGACGGCGCACGAAAGGGAAAAGGAAATGTTGCCGAAGGGTTACAGGTATTCTCTCCCCATGCAGGACCAATGGGAAACTCTGGCAAGTGGTGTTTCGCTGCAGGATGCAGTCACCAGCATGAATGGCAACCGCTCCGGCACTGCTGAGGTGGGCAGCCTGGCCCCGAGCGCGGCGGGGCTCTACGACCTGCGCGGAAACGTGACAGAATGGTGCGCTGATCCGGCGGAGGGCGCTTATCGCGTGCTGCGGGGCGGCAGCTGGGACAATTGGATTGATATCAACCTGCGGTTGGATTTCCGGACTTATGAGGCCCCCTCGGTCGCCAAGAACAGCTTCGGCTTCCGGTGTGTGCTGATCGAGGACAAATAATCCCTGCGCCGGACCCGGTCGGCGGGGGATCACACCGCCATCTCAGCGCAACGCAGCCGAAGGCTCAGCAGCGCCCTGCAAGACTCCAGCCCCCGCCTGCACCACCGCCTTGCGAAGCTTTTCCACCCCTCGTCGAAGGCTGCGCTGGCGAAACAGGTCGCTTCCGCTCACAAACGCATCGGCCCCAGCCCGGGCGCACTCCCTGGCGGTGGTGAGATTGATGCCGCCATCCACTTCGATGTGAAAGAAACCAGGTCCTGCGCGGCGCCAGGCTGCAACCTGCTGGATCTTGGGCAGTGTTTCATGAATGAACTCCTGTCCGCCGAAGCCCGGATTCACGGTCATCACCAACAAGGTGTCTATCTGCCGCAGGAAGGGGCGCACGGTCGAGATCGAGGTGGGAGGATTGATAGCCAACCCCACCTTGCACCCCATTGATCGAATTTTCCAGAGCAACCCCGACACCGCATCCCCCAATTCCACATGCACCGTCATCTGGCTGGCCCCCGCCTTGCGGAAGGGATCAATCAAGATCTCCGGCTTGGAGCACATCAGATGCACATCCAGAAACGACCGGCATTGCTCGCGCACCGCGCTGACCACTCCTGGACCAAACGAGATGTTCGGAACAAAATGCCCGTCCATGATGTCGAGATGAATCCAATCGGCACCGGAACGGGCGACTCGTTGTGCCTCCCTGGCAAACTTGCCATAGTCGGCGGCGAGCAGGGAGGGAGCGATGATCATGAGTTGCCCGGGCAGGAAATCGGCAGCCTGGTCATGGAATTCTCACCAGGCTCCTAGACGGCCGCCGGTGCCGGCGTGCCCAATCCGGGCAGTGTGGGTGGGGTCGGCTTGGGCGGAGTCTCCGGCAACGGAGTTCCAGCTGGCGCTCCCTGCGGGGGCTCCACGTCAGGTTTGGGCGGAGGCGGCGTGAGTTTGCCTGTGCGCACAATTTCCTCCACCTGACTCCCCTCCAATGTCTCGAACTCCAGCAGTGAATCCGCGATCAACCGCAGCTTCTCCATGTGAGTGTCAATGACATCCTTGGCCCGTCGGTAGGATGCGTCGATGATGCGCTTGACCTCCTGGTCGATTTCACGTGCGGTTTCCTCGCTGTAGGCCTTCGATCGCGCCATGTCGCGCCCAAGGAACACGTACTCATCGTCGCCGCCGTATTGGACCATTCCCATGGCGTCGCTCATGCCGAACTGGGTGACCATGGCGCGAGCCATGTTGGTCGCCTGCTGAATGTCACCGGATGCACCCGTCGAAATGTCCCCGGAGATAATCTCCTCGGCAATCCGGCCCGCCATCATGACCGCCAGCATATCAAGCATTTCCTTTCGCCGGCGATTCAAGATGTCCTCTTTGGGCAGCGACATGGTCGAGCCGAGCGCCTGGCCCCGGGGGATGATCGTGACCTTGTGCAATGGGTGGGTGTGCTCCAAAACCACGTTGACCAGGGCATGACCGGCCTCGTGCCAGGCCGTGCACTTCTTATCCTCATCTGTCATGGCCAGGCTGCGCCGCTCGCGACCCCACCGAACCTTGTCGCGGGCCTCCTCCAGCTCCGACATCGTCACCGCCTTCTTGTTCAGCTTGGCCGCAAGCAGGGCGGCTTCGTTCAGCAGGTTGGCAAGCTCCGCGCCGGAATACCCGGGCGTGCCCCGGGCAATCACGCTCAGATCCACATCCGGCACCAGCTTCACATTCTTGGCATGGACCTTCAGGATGGCCTCCCGTCCGCGCACATCCGGAAGATTCACAGTCACCTGCCGATCGAAGCGGCCCGGCCGCAGCAGTGCCGGATCCAGCACATCCGGACGGTTCGTGGCGGCGATGATGATGATTCCTTCGGTGGTGTCGAACCCATCCATCTCGACCAGCAACGCATTCAATGTCTGCTCCCGCTCATCGTTGCCGCCCCCGAGGCCATGGCCGCGACTCCGTCCAACAGCGTCAATTTCGTCAATGAAAATCAGGCAGGGCGTGTTCTTGCGAGCCTGCTCGAACATGTCGCGCACGCGGCTGGCGCCCACACCCACAAACATCTCCACAAAGTCCGAACCGCTGATGCTGAAAAACGCCGCATCCGCCTCACCGGCGATGGACTTGGCCAGCAAGGTCTTGCCGGTGCCGGGAGGACCGATCATGAGCACGCCCTTGGGGATGCGTCCGCCCAGCCGCTGAAACTTCTTCGGATCCTTGAGAAACTCCACCAACTCGGACACCTCCTGAATGGCCTCCTCGACCCCGGCCACATCCTTGAAGGTGGTCTTGTTCTTCTCCTTGGACATCATGCGGGCCTTGCTTTTGCCGAAGCTCAACGCGCCCTTGCCCGCCATCTTGATCTGTCGCACGAAGAAGAACCAGATCAGGAGCGCGATCAGGAGGATCGGAAAGATGCTGAAAAACACGTTCAGCCACATGGTATTGGCCTCCTTGGCTTCGAAGCGGTCGGAGGCCTGGAAAGTCTCCTCCATCTTGTCGGTCAATTTGATCTTGGTGACAAACGGCACCTCCACCTCGGTGCCCCCCTCCGACTTGTAATAAGTTCCGGTGACCTCGGTCAGATACGATTGCGGGCTGAAATGGATGGTGGCGTGCGCGATCCGGTTCGATTCGGCCAGGCGGAGAAACTCGTATTGGGGCAGCGTCTGCCCCTGGTTGTTCATACGGTCCTTGAAGAACATCAGCAGCATGATACCGCCAAATATGGCGATCCACACCACCCAGGTTCGCGGGGGCACCCGGAACTCGCCACCCTTCTTCGGGGGCTCGTCCGGCTTGTTTGGTGTTCGTTGTTCAGCCATCAGCTATCTTTCGTCTGCGCACATTATCATGGTCGGGAAACCGCCGCAACCGCCGTATCAGGAGCAGTTCCACCGCCAAAGGAGCTGGTTCCGGGTGTCGGGACGCACCTTGAACCGCTCTCCAATCCTGAAACCCTGAACCCAGAACACCTCCCCCGTTTCCGCCTCGGCCACAATCCGGCGGCTCCGTTCGGCCCGCGCCACCTTGTGGTTGGTGAACAAATCCTGGAGCTTGACCGATGTCCCCAGACCGATGGGTTGAAACCGGTCTCCGGCCCTCCAGTGCCTCAGAAGGATCCGTTGCCCCACGCTGTCGGCATCAAACGACTCCCGCTCCTGCTGCCGCGCAGGCTGCTTCCATTCCCGGACTCGCACCACGCGCCAACCCAATCGGATCCCGGAGAATGCCGCCCCGCCGGAGTGACCGATGGACAACCTCAGAGGTTCGACGACTGCTTGCGGCGGCCTTTCCGCAGCCCTGAGACGCCCGTCCGCCTCGCAAACCAGGTGGCGCCCACGGGGGGCATTGACCTTCCGTCCGGAACCTGCGGCCAATCGATCCACCGTCTCGAAATCAACCTCCGCCCCGATCATCCTTGCCTGCAGGGGCATCGTAACCGCACGCAGCAACAACGCGAGAAGGACCAGGCCGACGCCGACCCATGCACCCCGCCGCGCAACGCGCGTGGCGATCAAGCACTCACAGCACATGAGCAACGTAAACCCCAGGGTGAACTCGTACTGGTTGCTCAGCGGCCAATGGCCCGATCGAACGCCCCTATACGTCAGACTGGCTGCGAGCGCTCCTGCAGTTAGGAGCAAGCCTAGCCACGACAATACCCTCCAGCGATGACTCTGTAGCCACGTAGCCAGAAAGTCGCAGACAAGCCCCCCAAGAACTGCCATCATTGCCAATGGGATCATTGTGTGTCTGTGGGTTTCATGAATCGCTCGTCACGCCCTGCTTCGATGCCCAGGGCGCCCAGGGCGCACGAGATATCGTCCCACGCCCCCCTTCCCGTTCTGGTGGCAGATGTAAGGATCATCAAGTCGGTGCCGACCAGACGGGCAAAGACGGTCGCCGGCCTGAGATATGCAATGACTACGACTCCCCCAAGCAGCAGGAGGCCGGCGATGACAAAAGCTGGGTACCCAGGGTCATGGACAGCCA
>JALOTU010000036.1 GCA_025457725.1 Verrucomicrobiota bacterium | reverse complement strand
CACCCGCGACAACATCCTCAGCCTGCCGGACGACACGGTCATCTGCCCCGGACACGGCCCCTTGACCACCGTGGGCCAGGAGAAGCAGCACAATCCCTTCTTTGCACATTGACCAAACAGGAAACCCAAGATCATGGAACGAATCGGAGTTGTGGGAGTCGGACGCATGGGCGCAAACATGGCCCGCCGGCTCAAGGACGTTGGCTATCCCGTCACCGCCGTGTATGACATCCGCACGGAATCGGCCCAGCAATTGGCGACGGAACTCGGGGCCGAAGCCTGCAGCGAACTGGCCCAGGTCACCCGGCTGGCCGATGTCATCATCACGGTCGTGACGGATGACGCGGCCATGAAGAAGATCTTCGCAACGGGAGGCGACTCACTCCTGAAACATGCGAAGGGGAAGATCTTCATCAACTGCGCCACGGTCTCACCCCAATCCCATCTGCGAGTGGAGGCGTTGGCGCGGAAGAAAGGCGCGCACGCCCTCGAAGCCTGCATGGCCTCGAGCATCACCCAGGCCCGGGAGGGTTCGCTCTACCTGATGCTGGGCGGCGAGCCGGAGGTGTTCGATCGCGTCAAACCCATCCTCGAGAAACTGAGCGCGTCCATGCGCCATGTGGGCGGCGCCGGACAGGCGGCCAAGGTCAAGGCCCTGGTCAACATGGTCATGAACATCAACACCGCCGGCCTCGCGGAAGGTCTCGGGCTCGGGGAGGCTCTCGGGCTCGACCTGACCATGCTGCGGGAGGTGTTCTCGCAGACGGGCGCAAACTCGAACGTCCTGCGCACCGACGGCGAGGACATGCAAAACCGGGATCACTCCTGTTACTTCAGCGCCGCGCACGCCGCCAAGGATTCCGGCATCGCGCTGAAGCTGGCCCGGGAGGCGGGACTCACCCTCCCGTTGGCCGCGGCCACCTTCAAACAATACCGCCGCATGACCGAGGAGGGACTCGGAGAGCTCGACAAATCGGGCATCGCGGAACTGACGTTCAAAGGCCGGCACTGATTGCACCCCGGCGAGCACAGCGCGGAGATTCCCATCGGAAAGGGGTCCCGGTAAACGAGGCAAATGAGCCCTCGTAACCATGCGAATACAACCACAACGACATGGTCGTGAGCATCTCGGCCGCTGCAGCGGCTGCCGAGCCCGGCTTGTTATGACTACGACACCCCAGTGGCGCACTTCGTGTCGGAGGTGTGACCGGCGCCGCGTCGGAAGATGGCCAAACAGAGACCCCATCGAAGAACTGCGATCTTCTGTTGATAGGATTCCCCACATGGAGCCTGAACTTGTGGGCGACGGCGTCAGGAGTTGGTGGGCGCTTCCGGGCACTCGTCACCTCGTGCGCTACAATCGCTGAGCGCACTCTTCCTCCGGCATTGCTTCCGTGTCCCTTCCGTGTGTTCGGTGTGTTCCGTGGTTCAAAGAGATTTGTTCTGTCGAAACCCGGGAGTTGTCGGCGGAAGCAACAGCAGCCGTTGAAACGGCTCGATCTTCGCTGGGTCGCGGTTCACCGGGCTCAAGCCCGGTGTTAATGAAGGGTTCGCTGCCGGGCACTCGTCACCTCCTGCGCTACAGGGCACTTGCTTGCGTCACGGGCACTCGTCACCTCGTGCGCTGCAAGGCGATGGGCTTCGGCCGTACAGGGGACGGGTCATGGCTTGACGGATCCGGGGTTTTCGGCAACCGCGGCGTGCTGCGGGCCAGGGATGCTCCCGATCCGGCTTCCAGATGCCTCGCTCCTTGCACGAATCCCGGACCTCGACGGCGGATCGCCAATCGAATGCGGGTTGCATTGGGTCGGGCATCCTGGTTACCAAGCAGGAGGATACGGGACGGTCGTGCATGATGAATTGCAGAACTGTCAAAACTTCAAGAAGCCATGGTCTTCCGACCACACGGAGGCCCTCCACCCTGTCATCGGCATGCGAATGCGAATGTCCGTTTCCGGCATGATTAGAAGGCGTCCCTTCTCCAATCCCCTCCTTGTGACCGCGCTTGCGCTCGGGGCGACGCTTGGTTCCCTGCACGCCGCGCCTGACACAGCCTCCGTCCCGACCCAGCGGAGTGCGGATCCGATCCAGATTCCCGGGTTGGAGAACACCTTCCAGGTGACGGAAGAGCTCTATTCCGGCTCCCAACCCGACAGCGACGCGGCCTTCGCAGCGATCGCAAAGCTCGGGGTGAAAACGATCGTGAGTGTGGATGGGAGCAAACCCGATGTGGATGGTGCGCACAGATATGGACTGCGCTATGTGCATCTGCCATTCGGATACGACGGCATACCCACCCATCGTGTCGCGGCGTTGGCGAAGGTGATCCAGGCTGCGCCCGGCCCCTTCTATGTCCATTGCCATCACGGAACGCACAGAGGGCCGGCAGCCGTCGCCGTAATGTGCCTGGCGGACCAAGGGTGGACGCCGGCCCAGGCGACCGCCTGGTTGCGGGAGGCGGGCACGTCGGATGCCTATCCGGGGCTTTATCGCGTCGCTCGTGAATTCGTGCCACTGACACAAGCTGAGCTGGCTGCCGTCCCGCCTTTCCCGGAAGTCGCGCCCACCCCCTCGCTGGTGGACGCGATGGTGGCGATGGACCGGCATTTCGACTGGCTCAAGCAGTCCCAAGCAGCTGGCTGGAAGACGCCGACGGATCATCCGGACATTTCGTCCGGGCACGAGGCGACAATGATATTGGAATGGGTTCGGGAGATCGCACGCGCCGCGGATCCGGGCAAACAATCCGAGGACTTCAAAGCAAAGCTGGCGGAGTCCGAAAAGGCTGCCGAGCAACTGCGTGATCTGCTGAATCGTCCTGCCGACGGACCAGAGCTGGACGCGGCATTCAGCCGGGTTTCCCAATCGTGTTCCGATTGCCACCAGCGCCATCGCAACGAGTAATGGTGCGGACAGGAATGTCCGCGCTCCGGCTTTCCTGAGCTTGGTTCCATTCATGAAACCCGAATCCTCAACGCAAGGCGACAGCCAACATGGCCGGGGCGCTTTTCGAATCGCTGGTCAGCGCTCATTACAAGGGCCTGTCTCGGTTCGCCCATCTCCTGGTGCGTCGGAAAATGATCACAAACACCATTCGATGCATGAGCTTGGTCGGTTCCGGGAAAAGGGCGGTCCGGCCGGGACGGTTCCCCGTTAACGCCGCTTTGTGCCGCGCGCAAACAAAGTTGAACGGGTCATGGCATGGACGGCCGGGTGGGTCAGACGGCGTTCCGGACTGATGGCGTAGAACTGTTCCCGGCATTGCGCAGCGTGCCCGATGATCCGGACACCATACCGCTCCACCGCCTCCTGAACCACCAGTCCGGGCAACGGGAAAAAGCCAATCCCGCTGGCAGCCGCCACTTTCATCAGCGCCGCATCGTCGAACTCGGCGACGAGCCGGGGATGGATTTTCTGCTCTTGAAACCACCTCTCCAGCGAGCGCCTCAACACGCTGCCGGCCCCGGGCAGCAACACCGGAGCCCCATCCAGGGAGGCGGGAAAGTTCCGCCGGAGCCGGGCGGCCAACTTCGGCTCGGCACAAAACGAAACCCCGCATTCGCCCAGGAGATGATTGAACACCTTGAGATTCGACGACGCCGGGGCGGGCTCATCCGAGAGCACGATGTCGAGCCGGTAGGCGGCGAGCTGGGCCAGCAGGTCGATCACCTTCCCTTCCGTGCAGCAGGCCTGCACGGCCTGGGGCAGATGGAAGATGGGCTTGATGATCTCGAAGCTCATCAGCTTGGGCAGCGAGTCGGTGAGGCCAATGTTCACCCGCAAAGGATGCGGGGCCGGATGCTGCTTCATCGTGCTCATCAATTCTCCGCCCAATGAAAAGATCTCCTCCGCGAAGCTGAACGCCTTTTGGCCGGCCTCGGTCAGGGTCAATCCCCGTGCCGTGCGGCGGAACAACTTGCCGCCCAGCGCCCTCTCCAGGGCCTGGATTTGAGTGCAGATGCTCGGCTGAGAAACGTGCAGCTTCTCGGCGGCGCGGGTCAACCCCCCCTCCTTCGCCGCCACCCAGAAGTACCGCAGATGATGGTAATTCAAGAACTCCATGGGAAGAACAGTATTAATGAAATCCTAATGCTTCAATTGAATAATAGTATTGGCCTATACTCCAGGCTGCGTTGAATACTTTGGTGTGCCGGAACCCGTCACCCATGGCGATGGCCGTACCCGAAGCCGTCGGCCACCCCTGTCTTATGAAAGCAAAACCAGAACTGCGAAGATACAACCCGCCCGCCGAGGCGGTGGACATCCTGACTCATTGCAAAGGACTCCTCATTGCCAGCACGACAAAAGAACTCATCGACCTGGCATGCGGCAGTCCGGAGGCAGACTACTTTGAAGTGGCCTACGAGGTGCCGGGGAAGGGCGTCGTCACGGAGGCGACCGTGGCCCGCGTCAAAAACGGGATCGCGGCCAATTACGTGGAAGCTTACATGCGCCGACGCGATCCGGACTGCATGGTCATCGGCGACGGATTGCCGACGGACAAGGAAGGGTTTGCGCAACGGTTTGGGACGGACTTCGCCCCGCTGCGCCAGGAGACGTTTGAGTGGCTCAAGTCCCAGGAGCTGGCGATGTTCGCCTTTGTCGCCGGGGGCGAGGGCATGGGGATGGATGCGCTGGTCATCGCGCCGGCGAACGCCGGATTCTTTGCACTCGGCCTGGCCATGTTGCAGGGGATCATTCCCTGCGATGAAATCCCGGACGGTTTCGCGCCGAAGGCGATCATTTACGTCGCGCCGCCCTTCCGGCACACCCGGTTCAAGGGCCGGCAGGTTGTGGTGCACAACCGTCGCGACGGCCTGCATGAACTGTTTTCCTACAATCTGTATCCCGGCCCGAGCGCCAAGAAGGGCATCTATGGGATGCTGCTCGGCCTGGGCGAACGCGAAGGCTGGGTGACAGCGCATTGTTCCACGGTGCAGGTGATCACCCCGTACGACAACATGGTGACCATCATGCATGAAGGGGCCAGCGGCGGGGGCAAGAGTGAGATGCTCGAGCAGGCGCATCGTGAGCCGGACGGCCGCCTGTTGCAGGGGGAGAACCTGGTGACCGGCGAGAAGCGCTACATGGAGATCCCCCGCAGCTGCCAGCTCCATGCGGTGACGGACGACATGGCCGCCTGTCATCCCTCCGTGCAGGAAGGCAACGGCAAGCTCACGGTGACGGACGCGGAGACCGCCTGGTTTGTGCGCGTCAATCACATCGAACACTACGGAACGGACGTCCACCTGGAAAAGCTGACCGCCGAACCCACGACCCCGTTGTTGTTCCTGAATGTGGACGCGGTTCCCGGCGGCCGGGGCCTGATCTGGGAACACATCGAGGACGAGCCGGGCAAGCGATGCCCGAACCCCCGGGTCATCATTCCCCGCAGTGCCTTCCCGGACATTGTGGAGGGATCGGTCACGGTGGACATTCGCAGCTTCGGGGTGCGCACTCCGCCCTGCACCCGGGAACATCCCACCTACGGCATCCTCGGCATCTTCCACATCCTGCCGCCGGCGCTGGCCTGGCTGTGGCGGCTGGCATCGCCGCGCGGCCACGCCAATCCGAGCATTGTGGACAGCGAAGGCATGACCAGCGAAGGCGTTGGCTCCTACTGGCCCTTTGCCACCGGGCGGCGCGTGGATCAGGCCAACCTGCTGCTCCGGCAATTCGCGGAGAACACGCGCATGCGCCACATCCTCTGCCCCAACCAGCATATCGGCGCGTGGAAGGTCGGCTTCACCCCCCAGTGGATTGCGCGCGAGTATCTCGCCCGGCGCGGCGCGGCGAAATTCCGCCCGGACCAGCTGCGGCCCGCCCGTTGCCCGCTGCTCGGCAACACCCTCCACCAGCTCCAGGTGGAAGGGCGCATGCTCGCCCGCTGGTTTCTCCAGGTGGACACGCAGCCGGAGGTCGGAGTGGAAGCCTACGACAAAGGCGCGGAGATCCTGCAGGCGTTTTTCCGCAAGTGCCTGGCGGATTTCCGGGATCCCGACCTGGACCCGCTCGGCAAACAGATCATCACCTGCTGTCTCGACGGCGGAACCGTGACGGATTACGAGCGATTCATCGTGGGGGTGTGACCCGCGCCCGAACGCCCGGTCTTCGAAACTTCGGAAAGCATGCATGTCGATTTCCAGATACGCGGTGTGCCTGCGGACAGCCATCTGCGTGAACTGGTGGTTTCCGGACTCAAGGATCTGGGTGAGCTCATACCCATCATCCATGCCGACGTGGTGTTGGAGATGCAGTCCGACAGCACGCCCGCCTGCCAGGCTGTGGTGAGTTTGAAAGTCCCCGGCCCGGCGATCCGCGCGGCCGCCCGCGACCACACCTGGGAAGGCGCCTGGCTCAAAATCACCGCCCGCCTCCGCCACGAGATGGAAAGCCGCAGCGGGAGTTTGCCGAAGGCAGGCGCACATTGAACCGCTTGCCTTGCCCCGGGTTTGGACCCACCCTGCCCGCCGCGTGCAGGCATTGCTGAACAAGATCGAAGCGACGGCGGGGAAACAACTGGTGCTCCCCGAGGGAAGGAAACCGGGCGACGAAATCGCCCGCTACAAGCGCTGGCTGAAACAGGAATCCCATCGGCTGAAGATCGAGCATCGGGGCGGGGCGGGCGGCTTGACGATCTGCCGGGCGCGGGCCCACGTGGTGGATCTCCTGTTGAAGCATTTCTGGGAGGCGGCGAAAACCAATCTCTCCGCACAGGCGCAGCGCGAATTTCCCCCGCTTGCCCTGGTGGCGCTCGGCGGGTACGGACGCGGCGAACTCAGCCCGCAGAGCGACATCGATTTCATGTTCCTCCACAACCGCTCGGTGGTGGCCAGCGGCATCGCCCACCCCTACCTGGCGCGGATGATTGACGGGGTGCTGTATCCCCTGTGGGATCTCGGGTTCAAAGTGGGCCATTCGGTGCGCAACCTTCTCGACTGCGTGAATGCCGCCGGCGACAACCAGACGAGGACCTCCCTGATCGAATCCCGTCTGATCGCGGGCGACCCGAATCTGTTCGCCAGATTCTGGACCACGGTGCTCGACAAGTGTGTGGCGGGGCACGAGGAGGAGTACGTGCGGTTGCGGCTCGAGGACCAGGCCGTTCGCCGCAGCAAGTTTGGGGATTCCGCCTGCATGCAGGAGCCCAACATCAAGAACGGCTGCGGCGGCCTGCGCGACTTCCAGAACCTGTTGTGGATGGCGTTCTTCAAATACCGGACCCGATCCCTGGAGGATTTGCAGGCCCGGGAGTTCCTGTCCGCGGCGGAACGGAAGCAACTCGAGCAGGCCTACGATTTCCTGCTGCGGGTGCGCACCGAGATGCATTATCTGACCAACCGCCCGACGGAAATCCTCGCCAAGGCCATCCAGCCCGCGGTGGCCGCCAACCTCGATTTCCACGACCGGTCGCCGAGCAAACGGATCGAGCGGTTCATGCGCGAGGTCTACACGCACACCCGCGCCATCTACCTGAACACCCGCACGCTGGAGCGCCGGATGGCGCTGGTGCCGGCTCCCCAGCGCCGGTTCTCGCTCCAACGATGGCTGCCCCGGAGCAAAGCCAAGCCGGCCGAACCCGTGGACGGCTTCCACTTTGTCGACGGCGAAATCCGTGCCGCGTCCAGCCGGATCTTCCGCGATCAACCGCGCCGCCTCATGCGCGCGTTCCTGCACGCGCAGCAGCGCGGCCTGGACCTGCATCCGGATCTGGCGCAGATGATCCGCAACCAGCTCTCCCTGGTGGACCGTTCGTTTCAGCGGGACGCCCACGTGTGCGAAACCTTCCTGACCATTCTCAACCAGCGCGGCAATGTCGCGCCCACACTCCGCGCCATGCACGAGGTCGACTTCCTCGGCAAGTACATTCCGGAGTTCGGCAGGCTGACCTGCCTGGTGCAGCACGAGTTCTATCATCAATACTCCGCCGACGAACACACCTTGATGTGCCTGGAACAGGCGGACCGGATCTGGGAGGGCAAGGGTGCGATGCATGCGCAATACGCGGAATTGTTCCAGCGCCTGGACCATCCCTACCTGCTCTACCTGGCCCTGCTGCTGCACGACGTTGGCAAGACCGACGGCAGCCGCGGGCACGCCGCCGCGGGCGCGAAGGTGGCGACGAAGGTGGCGCGCCGGCTGGGCCTCGAGGCTTCCGCGACACAGACGCTCGAGATTCTGGTGGCACACCACCTGGAACTGGCCGCGACTTCACAACGACGCGACCTGGAGGACCCGGCGGTGATTCAGGGATTTGCCCAGGCCATTCAGAGTGTCAGCAACCTGAACCTGCTGGCCCTGCTCACCTTTGCGGACGCGCAGGCCACCAGCGACAAGTTGTGGAACGGGTTCAAGGATTCGCTGCTCTGGACGCTGTACAACAAGACGCTGCGGATCATGCGCGGCGGCACCGAGTTCGTCATGGCCAAGGAACGCCAGCGGGAGGTGCTGTTCGAGGCCGTCTGCAAGGCCGTGCCCAAGCAGATTTCCGCGCCCGAGGTGGAAGCGCACTTCGAAAAGATGTCCGGCCGCTACCTGCGGCTGCACTCGGCCGAGGAAATCGTCGAGGACCTCAAACTGGCCCACCGCTTCATGCGCCAGCAGGTCGTCGAGGGCAATCCCCTGGCGCCCGTGTTCCGCACCCGGCAGGACAAGGACAGCGGCTGCAGCCTGGTGACGATCTGCACGTGGGACCGGGGCGGACTGTTCAGCCACATTGCCGGCTGCCTGAGCGCGGTCGGATTGAACATTCTCACCGCACAGATCTTCACCCGCACGGACGGCATCGTGTTTGACACCTTTCACATTGTTGACGGGGTCACAGGCACCCTGGCCAAATCCGAGGCTCTGCAACGTTTTGAAACACTCCTCGAACGCCTCTTGATCGGCAAGGAGACGGACCTGGAGGAGCTGGTGCTGCGGCAGAAATCCGCGCGCACCCCCTACCAGGCCTACACCGGCGACCAGATCCAGACGCAGGTCCGGCTGGACAACGAATCCTCGGACAACCGCACCATCATTGAGGTTGAAACCGAGGACCGCGTGGGCCTGCTCTATATCCTCTCCCGCACCTTCCACCAGCTGCAGCTCCACATCTCCGCCGCCCGGATCTGCACGGAGAAAGGCGGCGCCATTGATGTGTTTTACGTCCGCGAATACGACGGCAAGAAGCTGCTCTCCCAACAGCGCCAGGAGGAAGTGGTCTCGAAGCTGAAGCGGGCCGTGGAAGAACTTGAGCAGCGCCAGTAACGGGCGATCCGGCTTCCTCCGGCGCGCCTCCCTGCCCGCCCCGCGCGAACCAGGACGGGATCCGGCGGCTCACTCGAGCTGGCGACGAAAGGCGGCCAGCGTGTCCGGACTGCAATGATGCTCGATCCCCTCGGCATCCTTCTGGGCCACCCGGTCGGGCACCCCGATGGACACCAGGAATCGCTGCACCAGTTCGTGGCGCTGTCGGGATTCCTCGGCCAGCCGGGCGCCCTTGCGGGTGAGGAAGATGGAGCGATACGGCTTGGTGGAGACGTAGCCATCGCGCTGCAGGCGGGCGATGGTGCGGACCACCGTCACGTGCGACACGCCCAGCCAACGCGCCAGATCCACCGCCCGCGCCTCACCGGCGGCGGCGATCAGCGCGGCGATGGCCTCGACATAATCCTCGGCGGTTTCCGTGGCGTGCTCCCGGCGCGTCTGCCGGTGGGCCAAAGCCTGGGCTTCCACCGCCGTGGCAGCCGCCGTCGTCCGGGTCTTAAGTGCGTTTGCGCCGGCCTTTTCGCTCATGCGCCCTTGTGGATACACGATCCCCGCTTGACAGTCTAGGACACAGATTGTAGCTATGGCTACGGTGGATGGCGGGAGCGCATTCCGCCGCAAATGGAACTGGGCGCCTTGAACGCCTGAGCCGCTCTCGGAGCGCCGGCTTTCCAGCCGGCAAGGGGGCCGACCTGGAAGTCGGCGTTACGGGGTTCGGGGGAGAACTCCCGGACCCGGCATGGAATGTCAAATGGACTGATCATCTTGGCGGTGTTGATGGCCGTGGCGGCGGTGCTGTGGCCGCGGCAGGGCGTGGTCGCGCGCTGGCGTTCGGCCCGGCGCCTGGCCGAGCGCGTCCGGCGGGAGGACGCCATCAAGCATATTCTCAAGCGCGAGGTGAACGGCAGCGAGGCCACGATCGAAAGTCTGGCCGGGCATCTGCAGATTCCCGCGAATCAAACCGTGGCCGTGCTGGATGACCTGGAGACCCGCGGACTGCTGACGTTTGAAGGCGGAAGGTTGCACCTCAAGCCCGCCGGCCGCGAACTGGCGCTGCACGTGATTCGCGCGCATCGCCTGTGGGAGCACTATCTGTCCGAGGAAACCGGCGTGGCGGAGGCCGAGTGGCACCGGCAGGCCGAGCGCAAGGAGCATTTGCTTTCGCCCCAGGAAGCCGACGCGCTGGCAGCCCGTCTGGGTCATCCCACGCTGGATCCCCACGGAGACATCATTCCCGAGCCCGGCCGGCCGGTGGCGGCGGATCTGGGCATTCCCCTGAATGCGGCGGAGTTGAACCAGCCCCTGCGTGTCACCCATGTGGAGGATGAACCGTCGGCGATTTACGCGCAGCTGACGGCGCAGGGGATCCGAACCGGGATGCGCGGTCTGCTGGTCGAGAAGCTCCCTCACCGGATCCGGTTCTGGGCGGACGGCAACGAGCACGTGCTGGCCCCAGTCATCGCCAACAACATCTCCGTGGAACCCCTCGCAGATTACGCGCCGCGGGATTTGCTGGATGAGGAGTATCTATCCGGCCTTGCCGAGGGCCAGCGCGGCAAGGTGCTGGGCCTGTCTCCGGCCTGTCGCGGACCCGAGCGTCGCCGCCTGTTGGATCTGGGCTTTGTGCCCGGAACGGAAGTCCTGGCGGAAATGAAGAGCCCCGGCGGTGATCCGACCGCCTACCGTGTCCGTGGAACCCTCATTGCGCTGCGCCG
>JALOTU010000035.1 GCA_025457725.1 Verrucomicrobiota bacterium | reverse complement strand
CACCAACACCTTCGACGGCAGCGGCAGTTTCAGCTTCACGAACAGCATTGCACCGGGCGAAGCGCACCGATTCTATCTGATTGAGATTCCGTAAGCCGTTGGGAAACTCTTGTAGCAGTCATCCAGCGATAACACCCGGATCGCTGTCCGTTACCCTGAATACGCCGTAGCCGGGATGGGTCACGCTCCTACCGATTTCTTGATCTCCTTCAGCTTGGGAGCGTCCTCGAACTTCTTGTAGAAGTCATCCAGCGGATAGCAGCCCGAGCGCAATCCGTTGCGCGGCGCGGTGGTGCAATCGCTGAAGGTCCGGCAGACGTAGCGTGTCTCCAGTTTGCCCCGGGTCGTGGCGTCCGCCAGCATGGTGGGATACGACAGCACCGCGCGCCCGATGCCCACGATGTCCACATGCCCGTTGCGCACGTAATGCTCCGCCACATGCGGCAGGAACTCCTGCAGATACGAGTAGCCCGACCCCACCAGGATCAGGTTCGGGAACCTGGCCTTCAACTGCTTCACCGCGTTGATCTGACGCGCCACCCCCACCAACGGATCTTCCGGCGGCTGGTAGCCGTCGGAGGGGGGATAGATGGCCGGCCGTTGGATGTGGGGATTGTAGTACGGACTTCCGGCGGAGAGATTCACCAGCTTGATGTCCAGTGACTCCAGCAGGGCGAGGAACTGGAAGGTCTCGCCCAGGTCGTACTCGACGGGATTCCGGGCGTTCACCCCGAAGGCATACCGGTACGGCAGGCATTGCGAGAAATCCTCCGGCATGCCGGGACCCAGTTTGCCGGGCTGCGCCAGATCCGGGTTGGGTTTGAACGGAACCAGGTCAAACGCGCTCAGACGCACGCCGATTTCGAGACCCGGAACATTCGCGCGAATGCCGCTGACGATGTCCCGCACCAGCCGGGTGCGGTTTTCGAAGGAGCCGCCATATATCCCCGGACGTGTGTGCGCCCCAAGAAACTCATGCAGGAGGTAGCCGTGACAATGCTTGATGTCCACGAAGTCGGCTCCCGCGCCCGCCGCGATCCGCGCGGCCGCAACGTAATCCTCGGTCAACCGCTTCAACTCGTCGTCGGTCAGGATCTGCTCGTCACGCGTGACATTGAACTTCCGGTCGAGAATGGGATGGCGGAAGGCGATGCGGGATTCCCAGCGTTTCTTTTCGTTGGGACGACAGAACCGGCCCGAGTGCGTGAGCTGAAAACCGATGAGCGGGTCGCCCGTGCCGGCATACAGCTCGCGGTGGGACTGGAGCAACGCCTCGCGCAATCCGGCAATCCCGGCCTGATTGGTTTCATTAAGAATCAACTGGTTCGGATTGGCGCGTCCATCCGGCCGCACGGCCATGGCTTCGCCGCCCCAGATCATCTTTGCGCCGCTCTCGCCAAAGCGCTGCCACCGCCGGCGCATGGGCTCGGTCACGCCGCCCGTGGTGGTTCCGTCCCAGCCTTCCATGGGATGAATCGCCCACCGGTTACTGAGGGTCCGGCCCTTGAATTCCAGCGAACGCGTCAAAGCCGAAGCCGCGCCCACGGACATCTGGGGTTCGAACTGCAGATCCAGATTGAGGCTGCGGACATGTTCCCCAAAGGCCTCGATCGATTTCAGGGACGGAATACGGACCAGTTTCACGGGTGTCATTTGTGCAGGGGTGGTGGATTACGGATGGATAAAGAAGCGATACGGCGCCTGGCCTTTGGCTTCGCGCAGAATCATCAGCGCCAGCTCACGGGCATGGTAGTCGCCCCACATGGAGGACTCCCCGCAGGGAACCTTGCGGCCGGGCGGAACGTAGTCCCAGCGGTTCGGCTGATGATACACCGAATGCAGGACCAATCCCTGATGCCGGGTGTTGGTGGAAAGGTAGGGCTCGGAAAACAGGTGCTTGGCGAGCGTGAGGCCAGCCTGATAATACCGGTCGCCCGCCCTCGCCCGTTTCGATGACCGCAGGTAATTCCCGTATCGGATCAATCCCTGCGCGGCAATGGCCGCCGCCGAACTGTCCACGGGCTCGAAGTCGTTGAAGGGGTCGGAAGGGCGGTTTGCCCAGTCTCCCAGGCGATGCAAGTTCGGGGCGCCGGTGTCCCAGTAGGGGATGCCGTCGGTGGGCGAGTTCTCGATCCAGAAATCGCAGGCCGCGGACGCAACCTCCTCGAAACGCCGGAGCACCTTCACCTTGCTGCCCGCCCCCTCGAACTCGGCCGGCGGCAGGGTGCGCAGAAACTCCAACTGCTCCGCGAAGCCGGCCACAATCCACGAATGGCCGCGCGTCCAGGTGGAAAACGGGGTGTATCCCTGCTGGGTGCTGGGACAGCGATAGCTGCCGTTGTTGAGATTGAAGATGGACTCGTGCACCACCCGGCCCCGGTCGTCGTAGCCGTCCCGGCCCTTGCCGAAATAGACATTGTAGCGCGCCGTGGCCTCGGCATGTTGCAGCGCCCGATGAAGCAGGTTGATCTGCGCGTCCTGCTCGCCCATCAGACGATGGCCAAGCTGGTGCGCCACCACCAGAATCCGCATCGAACGGATGGTGTCGCTGAACAGCGAGTGCGGGCCGTTGAAGGAGTAGACATAGCCCAGTTTGGGCGACAGCTGGGTCCAGCGCGCCGCCTGCACCGCGCCGGAAAGCTTCAGCGCCAGCTCATAGAAGTTCAATTCCCATTCGTTCGCCGGGATGCGTCCCTCGCACATCAGGCGGTGCAGGTTGCCGTAGGTGCTGATGTTGTTGAACCCATGGTCGTGCACGCCGATATGCGAGACATGGCTGGCCATGCATTCCACGGTCTTGCGCCGGCCGATCTCGAGGAATTCCCGGCTCCCGGTGGCGTCAAACTGGAGGATCGCCGAGCCAAATTGAAAACCCTGCGTCCACTCGGTCCAGCCGCGCGACGTGTACTGGCCCTTCACCGTAAACACCGGGGTGCCGTCGGAGGGCTGCCAGGACTTCTGGAGGCTGCGGATCTTCTCCGCCGACAGGGAGAACAGGCGTTCGACCGCCGGGAGAAGCTTCTTGCAAGTGAGTGCCGCATCAATGTTCAGCATGGGAGGCTTGGGTAGGGTTAAAGTTTGCGAAGATGAAATCCGCCATCGACTTCAATGACATTGCCGGTGGAGTAGGGAAAATGACCGCGCAGAACCGCCTCCACCGCGAGCCCGACGTCCTCGGGCTGCCCCCAGCGCATCTGCGGGACCAGGCCCTCGGCGATCAAACGATCATACTTCTCCTTCACGCCGGCGGTCATGTCCGTGGCCATGATACCCGGACGGATCTCGAACACCTGCACCCCTTCGTTCGCCAGGCGCGCCGACCAAAGCTGCGCGGACATCGCCAGCCCGGCCTTGGACAGGCAGTATTCCCCGCGGTTCACCGACGCCGTGTTTGCCGAGATGGACGTGACGAAGATCAACTTGTATCCCCCGGTCAACCGGCTCTCCCCGGGATGCTGCAGCCAGTGGCGGGCCGCCAGCTGGGACAGGAAGTGCGGGCCCTTGAGATTCACGTTCATGACCTCGTCATAACTGGCCTCCCCGGTTTCGGTCAGATCAGCGCGGACCCGCGGGGCAATGCCGGCATTGTTTACTAGCGCATCCAACCGACCGAAGGCCTTCAGCGTCTGTTCCAGGATGGCGGCACGCTCGTCACTGGCGGCCAGGTTGCCGCGAACCGGCACAAACTGCTGCGTCGCCTGCGGAGCCGCCGCCTGGCATTCCGCAATCGCCTCCCTCGCCGCCGCCTCGTTGCCGGCGTAGTGAATCGCCACGTTGAACCCGGCCTGCGCGCACCGCAGGGCGATGCCACGGCCCAACCCCCGGCTGGACCCGGTGATCAGGATGACAGGGAATGCATTCATGAACCGCAGCCTAACAGAAGCCCGGCAGGGCGGTGAGGACGAAAGGAGCCAAGACTAGCACAGATTCGACTTTATTTTGTGCTGCTTTGCAGCCTTACTCAGCCGGCACGATGCAATTGGATTAACCACGAAATACACGAACCACACGAAAATGGGGGACGAAAGGGAGTTGATCTGATGCTGGGCGAGAAACCGGATGGTGGGTGGCATCCGCGTAGCGAGCGTTTGCACCTCCCGCTTGTCGTTCTGCTGTGTTTCTTTCGTGTGGTTCGTGTATTTCGTGGTTCGACAGAATCTGTCCGTATCAGCCGCTACAGCCGATGAAAACGTATCAGCCCCTGGTTCTGCAAAAGCTCGATATCCGCATTCCGCACCTCCACGTTCGCCGGCTCGCGGTGCACCGGCATCTGCCGGAAACCACCGACGTGAAGCCGCATGGGCATTCCTTTGCCCAATGCCTCCTTTACCTGAGCGGCCGGGGAATCCAGGAGATCGCCGGCCGCACCCATCCCATCGAAACGGGCTCAGCGGTGTTCCTGCCGCCGGGGATGAATCACGCCTTCCATCGGGAGGCCAATCGACGCCCCATCTGCATGGTCCTCGATTTCGACTGGCGCGGCTCAGGCGCCAGGCCGGCCCAGGTCCTGCCGGTCCCGACAGGCCGGTTGCACGAACTGCGACAACTCCTGGCCCGCCTGGTGGGGTTGCAGCGCCAGCCCGGTCCCGCCCCCTCCATCCAGATGAGCGCCGTCATCCTGACCATCCTGGAGCATCTGCTCACCGCCACGGTGTTCCATGAAATCGCGCCTTCGGGGTTCCAATCCCCGGTGGCCCGCAAACTCGACCGGCTGCTGTCGGCTCCCGAGACCGCCTCGGAACCCCTGGGCGCCCTGGCTTCCAAGGCGGGCTACCAACCGGATTATCTGAACCGCCTGTTGAAACAGCACGACGGCCTCACGCTGGGCCAGCTGCGGGCGCGCAAACGCCTGGCTCACGCGCAACAGTTGCTGCGGCAATCAGGGTCCATCGCTGAAGTGGCGACCGCGGTGGGTTACGGCGATCCCAATTACTTCGCCCGCTGGTTCCGCAAACAAACCGGCCGGTCGCCCAGCCGCTGGCGAACCGGCTCGAAGCATTGAACCCGTCCGGGTGGACCGTGGCGTCAACCGGCAGGCGGGTCTTTCAACGCCGCCATCTCCTTCTCCAGGGCGCGCATGCGCTTGAGCAGGTCGGGGAGTTGCTGCTGGGCGATGAACTGGCGCTTGAACTGTTTGTCGGGCTGGGCGGGAATGCCCAGCACCGTTCCCTGCGGCGGAATATCGCGCATGACACCGGACTTGGCCCCGACCGTGGCCTGCGCGCCAATCGTCAGGTGGCCGGCAATGCCGGATTGGGAGGCGATCACACAGTAGTCCTCCAGTGTTGTGCTCCCGGCAAACCCACACTGCCCCATGATGAGGTTGTGACGGCCAAAGGACACGTTGTGCGCCACATGCACCAGATTGTCGATCTTGGTCCCCAGCCCGATCAGCGTCGGCCCGAGCGCGCCCCGGTCAATGGCGGCATTGGCCCCGATCTCCACGTCGTCGTGGATGATCACCTGGCCCACCTGCAACATCTTGAGATGCCGGCCCTGGTCAAACACGTAACCGTAGCCGTCGGACCCAATCACCGTGCCGGCATGGATGATGACCCGGTTGCCCACCTGGGTCCGGGGATAAAGCACCACATTCGGGTGCAGCACCACATCGTCGCCCAACACACAGTCCTTGCGCACGTGGTTGCCGCCCAGCAGCACGCAACGGGCGCCAAGCTTCACGTTCTCGCCGATCACGCAATGCGGGCCGATGTGCGCGCTGGGATCCAACCGCGCCGAGGGCGCCACAACCGCGCTGGGATGGATGCCCGGGAATTCGGTCTCGGGCGGAAAAAACAGCGGCAACAGCCGGGCCACCGCCACCCGCGCGTTGGAAACCCGGATCAGGGGCTTGGTGGCGGATGTGAAATCGCCGCTCACGAGAACGGCGCTGGCTGCGCTCTGCTCCGCCGTGGTGAAATACGATGCCTTCTCGGCAAAGGTGAGGTCGCCGGCGCGGGCTTGGGCGGCGGCGGCGAAGCCGGTGATCCGCACGGATCCGTCCCCGAGGACGTCGCCCTGAAGTTGCTCCGCCAGCTGGGAGACGGTGTAACTCATGTCAGACCCGCGGCAACCCAACCATCCGCTGGGCTTCCACATCCCATACCTTCAGGCGCAGGCAGCGGAGCATCTCGGCCGGACTGAGCGAAGTGGTTTTGGGCCGCTGCAGTTCCGGCATGGCCCGGAGCACCTCCGGCAACCGGTAGAAGGGGATGCGGGCGTTGAGATGATGAATGTGGTGATACCCGATGTTGCCGGTGAACCAGGCCATGATGCGGCTGGTCTTCATATAACTGGAGGATTCCAATGCGGCCTTCTCATAGGTCCAGCCTTCCCGATCCTCGAAGGTCACGGTGGGGAAGTTGTGCTGGGCATAGAACAGGTAGGATCCGATCGCGCAGGCCACGAAGTGCGGGATGACCTGGGTGAAGAGCCAGGCCGTCCAGCCCAAGTAGTAGACCAGGGCCGCGCCGATCAGCACGTGAACCACGAGCGCCACCCCGCAATCCAGACTCTTCCGGGGCGCGTTCCAAAACGGGTAGAGGCACATGCCGTGCAGGAAGATGAATACGTATCCGAACAGGATGGTCAGGGGATGCCGCGTGAACAGGTAAACCCGCCGCTCCGCGGGACTGCACTTGAGGAACTGCGCCTTGGTCATCACCGGAAACGACCCGATGTGCGCGCTGCGCAGCTTGGAGTTGTGGTTGTGATGATAATTGTGCGAGCTCCGCCAGACGCTGCTGGGGCTGAGCGACAGGATGCCGAAGACCCGCATCAGAACTTCCGCCAGGCGGGAATGGGACAGGATGGCGTGATGCTGCTGGTCGTGGTAAATGACAAAAAGTCGAAGGATCAGCAACCCGGCCAGCACGCTGCAGGCTAAACGGCCCAGGACGGGCAGGTTCCAAAAGGGCAGCGTCCCCGCCAGCGACGCCCCCAGGAGGATCGCCGTGGAAAGGACGTACCACCAGCTTCGCACGGTCGAATCGACAGCAAATGCCTTGGTCGCTTTGATCAGTTCTGGTCCGGTCCTCATACGCTGCGCTTGACAGGAAAAACATGCCGCCGAATGGACCAAATGTCCACCCATCATCCAAGGAAACCGCAGGGCAGGAGCGGGATCGAGTGCGGGTGAGGTGGGGGCGGCCTGCGCGCCGTCCACCGCGCCGTAGCAGACGCGGAACGCATTGCGGTGAGGGTGCGAGCCAGCCTTCGCTCCGACCGCTGGACGCGGTCGGGGCCGGCGAAGCCCGCCCGGGCCTACCTCGGTCGGCATCACCCGCCTGAAATCGAGCCCGGAGTTCACCCGGCCGGGCTCATCGCCGGTTCTCCGCGTCCCGCGGCGAACGCAGAACCTTGACCTCCCCGGACGGGGTGTCCCGCTCCTTCGGTTCCTTGAAAGCGGACCGCAACAGCCAGTGCCGCTTTAGTCCCTGCACCAACTCGTCCGCATGCACCACGGCATCGGAGATGGATCCCAACATGTTGGTATTCAATTGCACCTGCCAGTTCAGGTTGCTGGTCAGGGCGGCTACGTTCTCCAACGACTCGCCAATTTGCAGAGTCAGCGACAGGAGGTTGCTGTCGGTGTTGGAAACCAGGCGTTCGGCTCCCGTCAGCGCAGACCCGATCTGAACCGGAAAATTGGTGCCCATCGCCCATTCCCCCAGACTGCCAGGATCGCGCAGCTGGGCGGTGATGTGCGCCAGGTCCGCCGAGGCCGGAATCATGTTGCTGGAAAGCTGGTCCAGGTTGGCCGTGACGCTGGCGCTATTCGAGAGCACACGACCCAGTTGATTGGTAAAGGCCAGGAAGTTCGGTAAAGCGCTCTCCACCTGGGTGACCAGCTTGTCGAGCCGCTCGGTGATGGCGGGGGACTCGGCCGGATCCAGCCAGTAGGGCGCGGCTTGTTCCGGATTGGTGTAGAACGCGGAAGGATCCTGCGCGGCGAGCTGGTTCAACGCGCCACAGGTCTCTGGAACGCTCATTCCGCGGGCAAGCAGAGCCGCCAGCTCAGCGCTTACCCGATCCCGCTTGAGAATGCCGGTGACCACCTTGTTGGTCGTCTCCAACACCGTGGGCACGCCATAAGCCCCCTTGGTGATTTCCAGGACGCGGTTGCCCAGAAAGTCCGCCGCGGCCACCTTCACCGTGGAATCGCTCCACACATAACCGAAATAGGGCGCTTTCACCCGGAAATACACGGTGACCCCATACGGATCCCACGGCCCGTTGGCTTCAATCCGCGTGATCTCCCCCACGGTGAACCCCATCAGCATCACCGGATCGCCCGCCCGCAGCCCCGTTGCATTACTGAGCGAGGTTTGATACGGAATCTTCTGGATGAACCATCCCTTCCGCTTGGCGGTGTTGTAGGCGTAGTAGCCGAAACCGAAGCACAACAGCAGCACCGCCAGCAACACAAACCAGCCCACCGCCTTCTCCACCCGGTTGAGCCGCGTTCTTAATTGGGGGGTGAGATCCTGAAGTGCCATGCGATTGCCATCAAAGGCTTTCAGATTCCCGGCGCAGGGTCAAACGCCCAACGCCGGTGCGCCATGAATTCCCGCACCCGGGGATGCTCGCTCGCCTCAGCCCCCCGCAGCAAACCCAGCGATGACAGCGTGCAATCCTCCAGAAGAGCGCAGTGGGTCGCCACTTCCCTCCAGGGAGAAAGGCTGTCGACCGTGACCACAATTGTCGTCGGTCGCGAAGAAAAGGCGTGCTTGCCAAGGCCCAAATCGCCCAAAAAGGCCACCCACCAGGCCGTGTGGCGGGCATCCAATCCTGACAACGGATCGTCCAGCAACAGGAGATGTGGCTCCATCACCAGCGCGCGCGCCAGCCCGGCGCGCTGTTGCCAGTGACGCCCCACGCCTCCCGGCATGAGATCGAGCCAGGGCGACAGCTGCAACGCTTCGATCACCGCCCGGGCGCGCCCGCGCGCCTCAGCCTCATCCAGATCGCGATGATAGCGCAGCGGGAGGGTGATGTTTTCGCCCAGCGTCAATTGGTTGAGCAACTGGCCCCCGTTGAACACCA
Source organism: Verrucomicrobiota bacterium (assembly GCA_025457725.1). GTDB lineage: Bacteria > Verrucomicrobiota > Verrucomicrobiia > Limisphaerales > DSYF01 > JALOTU01. Next base: position 6,992 of record JALOTU010000035.1, on the reverse strand, counting down.
GCCCCACTTTCAGCCGCGCCTCCATGCGCGAGTCCTCAAAAATCGGCATGGACTCACCCAGCAGCCGGTAACTGCCCTCGATCGGCGCCATCAACCCGGCGGCCGTCCTCAGCAGATCGCTCTTGCCGGAAGCATGATGCCCGGCAACAACCCAGAACTGATCGCTCTCCACGTTCCAATTCACCCGCTCAAGCACAGTGACGCCGGACCGATGCAGCGAGCCGACGGAAACGTTGTCCATCTCGATCACACGGTGACCCGCAGGGGAAGCAGCAGCACTCATCCGATGGTGAGGTAAACCACAATGAACAGGGCATCAATGACCACGCAGGCAATGACACTCTGCGTCACAGCGCGCACCGTTGCCCGGGAGACCTGCTCCACCCGAATGGGCCGAGCAAGCCCGTGAAAACAGGTGACAATCGCCATGATGAATCCGAAGGCGAGGGTCTTGAGTCCCAGCAGGACAAAATCCATCCCGCGCAACGCCACCGCGATCTGGCGGAAGTATTCCTCGGGTCGCAGCGGGATGTCCTGCAGAAACACCCAGGCGTAGCCGCTGACAATCGCGCCGAGAATGAGGTAGACGGTCAACGCAAAGGTCCCGGCCATCATGCCGACCACGCGCGGCACGACGCAATAATGCACCGGATCGATGCCGAGGGATTCCAGCACCTCGATCTCGCCCAGGGCCCGGGCGGTGCCCAATTCCACCACGTGCGCGGTGCCCACCCGCGCCAGTATGACCAGCGCGCCCACCAGGGGCCCAAGTTCCCGCACCACGGCAATCACCATCACCGGCCCAATGAAATCAATCGCCCCCAGCCGGCTCAGCCAGGACACCGTCTGGCCAATCACCACCAGCCCCAGCGCGACGGCCAGAAAGGCGAACATGGGGATCAGCTGCAGCCCCGACCGGTCCACCTCCCGCCGGATCATCGGCCGGATCAAGCGGTGCGCCGCGCCCGCCTTGCGCAGCAATACCGCCAGGGTGATCAACGCGAAAGCCACCACCCCCTGCACCGTCGAAAGCGCCCGCAGCAGTCCGCGCCCGACCGCGGCCGACCACCTGGGCAGCGCCAGTGCCGATGCAGGGTCATCAACCTGCACCGCCTCCGCCGGAGTGGATCCATCCTGCGTCACACCCGCGAACGTAGGGGCCGCGGAGGAGGCGGTCAAAATCGATTTTACGCCCCGCGACAATCCGCTTCAGCTTTGAGGCGTCCTGCCCTACGCTGCCCGCGGGTCGCCGCATGAAGAACATTGTCTATTTCGATCTGGAAACGAAGAAGTCCGCCGATGAGGTGGGGGGCTGGGGCAACATCAGCCGGATGGAGATGAGCGTGGGGGTCACCTACAGCACCACCCGGGGCGGTTACCTGATCTACGACGAAAAGGCGGTGGACGACCTGATCACCGAGCTCCAGCGCGCCGATCTGGTGGTGGGCTTCAACAACCTTCGCTTCGATTACGAGGTGCTCCACGGCTACACCACGCTCGACCTGCGGCAGCTTCCCACCCTCGACATGATGGTGGACCTCCAGCAAAAACTGCAGCACCGCCTGTCGCTGGATTCCATCGCCTCCGCCACGTTCGGCCTGGAGAAAACCGCGGAAGGGTTGCAGGCCATCAAGTGGTTCAAGGAGGGGAAATTGATGGAGATCGCCGAGTACTGCTGCTTCGACGTCAAACTCACCAAACTCGTCCACGAATACGGCGCGCAACAGAAGCAGCTCCATTACAACAACCGGTTCGGTCGCAAAATGACGGTGGATGTCGACTGGTCGCTGGACTGAACCCCTCCCCGCCCAACCTTGGACAAACCGATACAGTCGAGTTGTGTTTACCAGGCCGGACCAGGCAAACCAAGCCGCACACCCACCAGGAAACCCGGGAACGCTTGCTTTGCTTTCAGTATCCGCGAATCCGTGTCCATCCGTGGTTGCTTTTCAATGATCTCGGCTCAGGCCCCCAACGCCAGGGTCAATTGATCGGGCTCACTGAGTGCCAGCGCGTCGCACCCCTGGCGCCGGAGCACGTCCGCGAACTCCGCCGCGTATCCATGCACCGTCCAAACCTTGCGGGGTGTCACCCGCTGCACCGCCTCCAGCAAGCCCGGATAGTCGGCGTGATCACTGATCGGAAAAGCGGCATCCACCCCGAACCGGTAACGACACGATGAATCCAGCGCCCACCCGCTGATGATGGCGCACCTCAACCCCCGCGTTGCCGTCAGCAGCTTCGTCCGCAGGGCCCCCGGCGGCCACAAGACCACCCGCTCCCCCACCGGTTGCCCCTCGAACTTGTGACAGGAGGCAAACCGCCTTCCCATCTCCTGGTAGAGCCGGGTGATGCGATGCGTCTGCTCATGCAGGACGAATTCAAATCCCTCATCCGCCAGCCCGCAGAGCACCTCCTGGCTCTTTCCCAGCGAATACGCCAGCAGCACCGGCGTCACCCCGTCGTCCATTGCCGCCCGACAGAACTGCGCCACCTCCCGCCACACGGTGGCTTCGGGCGGAAACACATAGCGCGACCGGCCAAACGTGGTTTCCATCACCAGGATGTCGGCCGTGCGAAGCTCGCAAGGCTCGGCCGCCAGCCCTGGTCTGAGCTTGAAATCCCCTGTGTAGAGGAGCGACTCGTTGCCGGCCTCGATGAACGCCATGGCGCTGCCCAGAATATGGCCGGCGGGCAGCAGGGTGAGGCGGAAGGGAACCGCACCCGGCCGGAACTCGCGGGCTTCCCCGTAAGGCAGCACATGCTCCCGCCGCTCCCCGCCAAGACGCAGCCTCAGGAGGCGTGCCGTGGGAGGACTGAGGATCACCTCCCGATGCCGCGCGATATGATCGCTGTGGGCATGACTGACGAACACCGCGCCCGGCCGGGGCTCGTGCGGGTCCAGCCAAAGCCCAAGCCGGGGCAGAAACAAGCCGCCCTTGTGATACTCGATGGCCAACGCGGACACGCCTCCAGAATGGTGTGGGAGGAATTCGTGTCAACCCGGCTCGCACGGGCTCTCAGACAATCGGTGCATCTGCGTACTGCCAGCGGCGATTCCCATTCAGCTGCGTTCCGCGCCCTGTAACGCCGGTTTTCCTACCGGCGCGGGCCGAACCCGGATGTCCTTCCATCCTGCTTGCCGGTTGGAAAACCGGCGCTACCGCAGGAGTAGAACTGCTGCGCTGCCAGGCACCGTCGTTGACTTGACCACCCGAGCACCATTACGCTTGGGGAGCAGTTCACGGCAACGTGCTGCAACATCGTGCGCCCGTAGCTCAACTGGATAGAGCATCTGACTTCGGATCAGAGGGTTGGGAGTTCAAATCTCTCCGGGCGTACCACTTCGACAAAGCCGTGCGACACAGCGGTCAAGGCGAAATCCTGATGCGCAATGTGTGCGGGTATTCCATCCGTGCGAAAGCCGCGGGAACCGAGAATTGGTCGAATGCCTGCGCGGGATTGGTGCGGAGCCATCCCTGAATCTTTCTTGCCGGTTGGGAGGAACCTACTTGCTGAAATTCGCCGGGATCGTGATCACGTCGGCCTGGCGGTACTCGTCGATCCGTCGAACCAGCGCCCAGTCGTCCTTGTAGGATACCGTCGCAAACCCTGTCACGCCTTTGGCCAACTGTTCGGCAACACTCGTGCCCTGCGGGTCGAAGTTCAACAATGCGGAACGTACCGACCTGGCCAATTCTGGCTTGAGGTTGTACGCATACCCGATCGCCACGGCAGGGAACAGTTCGGAAATGTAGATTGCACGGAAGTCGGAGGCGGTGATCTCCCCGCTGGCGATTGCCTGGCCCAGCAGGTCACTCGCGACTGCGGCGGCCTCGTACTCGCCTTGGGCAATCCCGGTGATCGACCGCTGGTGGCTGCCCGAAAACATGATCTGATAATCGGTTTCCGGCTCAAGCCGGAACTTGTGCATCAGCACCTCCATCGGGGCCTTGAAGCCGGAGTTGGACCATGGAGAGGTAAAGGTGAACCGTTTCCCAGCCAAATCCACCGGAGTCAGGATCGGACTGTGGGCGGGAACGATGATCATCATCGTGTAACCTTGTTTACCAATGCTGTTCGCCGGCGTCGCGACGGGGACAAAACCGAAGGAGGCCACCGCCAAGGGCACGTTGCCGGTGTTGACTGCGGTCACGTGCAACCGACCCTCCTTCAGGGCCTTGAGTTGATCCTCAACTGCGTAGAAGCGGACGTATTGCACCGGCTTGCCCGTTTCCTTCGCCAGGTGCGCAACCAGCGGTTGCCACGCCTGCTCGGAAACGTCGGCCTCCGGAGAAGCAACAAATGAGAACAATATTACTTCTGGATCGACCCAATCAGCCGCCTCGGCCGGGGCATCGGCGACGAGATCTGCGTCTGCGTCAGTCAAGCCAGCGGCCAACTCACGCGGATGACGCTCATCCATGCGGAGCGCGCTCTTGGTCTGTGCGGAGTCGGGGCGTGGAACGCGCGTGCCGATGATGAACGCCACGAATGCGACGAGGATCACAATAGCGATGGTGACCACCAGTCGGGGCATCGAAAAGCTCCTCCCCTGCCTGCCGTTTTGCTTGGTTTCGCTCATAGGTTTGTCCCTGTTTGATGGTCAGCGGGTCCGCGTATGTCTGCCTTGAATTGATTGTGACCATGGAACCTCATCGCTTTGGGCCTTGTCAAGACAGGGCAACCACCGGTCGTGCCGCGGCTTTTGCTACAACGCACCGAACGCAGGGCGCCGTTCGCTCATCGTCAGCTTCAGCATTGGCCCGGCAATCATCGGAATCCAGGCTTCATTTCCGTGCCGATTGAGGCGGCATTGAGCCCATGAGCCGGTTGAGGGATATCCGGGGCAAAGGGCGTCACCTCGAACGCGTGATCGGCGGAAGCCGGACCGGATGGCAGACTGCCGTTGAACCCTTTGCCGCAGGCCGGTGGGCTACTTCAACTCCAGCACCACGACGGATTTCGCCGGGAGCGTGGCGGCGAAGCCGTCCCCGGTGATCCTGGCTCCGTCGAAGGACACCGGTTGCACCGCGTCGGGGGCATCAAACGTGTTGTGGGTGTTCATCTCCGGCGCCGTCAACACGCGGCCCGAAACGGAGCCCGGCTTGAGTCCCGGCACCCTGCACGCCAGATTCACGGCGGTGTTGGGATTGAGATTGCACAGGGTCACGTGAACCACGCCGGCCTTGTTCCTCGAAGCGGACACGTTCACGGAAGGGATCGTGTCGCCGCCCGACCCATAATCCCCGCAAGCCAGTTCGGTCGGCAGCAACCGTGCGTCGTGGTGGACGGTGAACATCTCGAAGACATGGTAGGTGGGCGTGACGAGCATCCGCTCCTTGTCGGTCAGAATCATCGACTGCAGCACGTTCACCGTTTGGGCGATGTTCGCCATTTTCACGCGATCGGCGTGCTGGTTGAAAATGTTGAGGGTGACGCCGGCAACCAGCGCGTCCCGCAGGGTGTTTTGCTGGTAAAGAAAGCCGGGGTTCGTGCCGGGCTCGACGTCATGCCAGATGCCCCATTCGTCCACGATCATGCCAATGCGCTTCTCCGGGTCGGATTTGTCCATGAGGGCGGCATGGCGTGTGACCAGCTCGTCCATGACCAGGGCCTTGCGCAGCGTGGCGATCCAGTCGCTTTCCCCAAATTCGGTGGCGGAGCCCTTGTGCTGCCAATTGCCCGGGACGGTGTAGTAGTGGAGCGACAGCCCCTGCATGCGGCGGCCCACATTCGCGCTGAGCACCTCCGTCCAGCGGTAATCAAAGTCGCTCGCGCCGCAGGCGATGCGATAGAGGGGATTCTCCCGGTCATAGTTCTTCACGAACGTGTTGTAACGCTTGAAATTGTCCGCATAGAATTCGGGGGTCATGCTGCCGCCGCACCCCCAGCTCTCGTTGCCGACGCCGAAGTACTTGAGTTTCCACGGCTGTTCCCGGCCGTTCTGGCGGCGGAGGTTGGCCATGGGCGAATCCGCGTTGCTGGTCATGTATTCCACCCATTCCATCATCTCCTGGACGGTGCCGCTGCCTACGTTGCCGCAGACATAGGGTTCGGTGCCAAGCTGTTCGCAGAGGTCAAAGAACTCGTGCGTGCCAAAGTGGTTGTTCTCCACCACCCCGCCCCAGTGCGTGTTGATCATCGCCGGTCGTTTTTCACGGGGTCCGATGCCGTCCTTCCAGTGGTACTCGTCCGCAAAGCACCCGCCCGGCCAGCGCAGCACGGGAACCTTGATCTTCTTGAGCGCCTGGACCACGTCGTTGCGGATGCCCCGCGTGTTCGGGATGGGGCTGTCCTCGCCCACCCAGAAGCCCTCATAGATGCATCGCCCCAGATGTTCGGCGAACTGGCCGTAGATCATGCGGCTGATCTCCGGGCCAGGTGTGTCCGCCTGCACGATGAGCGTGGCGTTATTGGTTTGGGCCTGGACCCCCAGACCCGCAAGCAGCAGGGCGGCGGCGACGTGGAATCGGACGGGCATTCTGGTCTTCATCATAGATCATTCCTCCGGACCGTCAGTTCGGAAAGGTCGGGCCGGCAGTGCCGCGCCATTGACCAAATTCGGCATCGCTGTTTCGTGCCACGCAAACCGCACGGCAGGGACACCTCGGCTGATGCCGCCAGCCGGATACCGCGAAAGCCGAGCGTGAGGAGTGCGCACCAGGCCGACCGCGCTCCCGAGCGCGTCCATGAGTTGGACCCGCGGTTTGGCGAAGCATTGGCGGCGCAGATTGTAAAGCGGCTTTGGACTGTCATGAGGCTATCTCGTTTTCGCAGCCGGGTTGACAGACCGGACGGGAATCAACCTCACCGGCCCGAGCAAGCCGGAATCCTCCAGAGGCCAGTTGGACGCGTCAAACTCTTTGTAGTTCATATTGACGAAATTGATGTCGTGAAAAGTCTGCCACGACACGCCGCGCCGGTCGAGATCGCGGATGCGGTTGGCGCTGGTATTGGTCACCTCCACTTCCAGCACGTTGTCCGCGGGC